>JAFAUA010000310.1 GCA_019243595.1 Acidimicrobiia bacterium | reverse complement strand
GACGATCCAGGACTCCGGCGCTGCCGACCGAAGGCGGCCGAGGTACTCCTCGGGATCGCGCAATCCGTCGATGTGGTCGACGCGCACGCCGTCGACCGATCCGTCAGCCAGCCACGCCAGCACGAGCCGATGTGTGTCGGCGAAGACCTGAGGATCTTCGACGCGCACGCCCGCCAGCTCGGTGATGTCGAAGAAGCGCCGGTAGTCGAGCTCCCGCCTCGCCGTCCCCCAGAACGCGAGGCGGTAGTTCTGGCGCTGTAGGAAGTCGTCGAGCGCCGCCGGGTCGCCATTGAGCGAGGCGACAGCCGCGTCTACGGCACGACCGGCCCCCGTGTCCGACCCCAACAGAGCAGCGAGCCACCGCCGCAGCGCCTCCTTGTCACGGTGGCGCCGCTCGACACTCTCGCGGTCGGTCGCCGAGGCTGGGGGCAGGGCCTCGAAGGCGTCGGCCAGCGCCAGCAGATCGTCCGACCCGATCGCACCGCCGGCCTGGCGCAGGATCGCATCGAGCGAGCGCGGCGCCGCCGGGAAGCGCTGCTCGCCGTAGACGACGAAGAAGGCGCCGCCCTCCCGCTCGACATGGACCTCCCCGCCGTCGACGGCCGACCCGTAGCGCCCGGCGAGAATCGGGAGCAGGACCTTGTTGTGAAGACGCTCGTCGGGCGGCTCCCAATCGACATCGAAGTACGACGCGTACACACTCGACGGACCGTTCTCAAGGACGTCCCACCACCAGCGGTTGCCGGGTCGCACGGCCATGTGGTTGGGGACGATGTCAAGGAGCTGGCCCAGCTTGGCGTCACCGAGTGCCGAGCACAGCCGCGCCCGTCCCTCCTCGCCCCCAAGCTCCTCGTTGACGCGGTGGTGGTCGACGACGTCGTAGCCGTGCGTGCTCCCCGCTGCGGCCTGGAGGTACGGGGACGCGTACAGGTGGGTTACGCCGAGCTCGGAGAGATACCCGGCAATCGCAGCCGCGTCGTCGAAGTCGAACTCGCGCCTGAACTGGACTCGATAGGTGGACCGCGCCTCAGCGGACACGCCGGAGCAGGACGACCGACCTGGCGGTGAGCGACACCTGGTCGCCCGCGCCGTACCCGGGGCCGTCCTCACCCTCGGGGCTGGCGTGCCGCGTGTCGAGGAGCTGGCGCCAGTGGAGGCCCCACTCCTGCTCGGGCACAGTGAACGCGACCTCACCGGGGTCGGCGTTGAACAACAGCAGGAAGGAATCGTCGACGATCCGCTGGCCCATCGGTCCCCGCGTGTGGACGCCTTCTCCGTTGAGGAACATGGCGAGCGACCGTCCGTCGCCGTGCCAGTCCTCGTCGGTCATCTGGGCGCCGCCGACGTTGAACCAGGCGATGTCGGCGGCGGCGGGATCGGCTGCCACCTGTCCGACGAACCACCGGCGATGACGGAAGACCGGGTGGTCGCGGCGCAGTTGGGCCAGCCAGGACACGAGATTCACGAGGTCCTGATTCTTCTCAACGAGGCTCCAGTCGAACCACGAAAGCTCGTTGTCCTGGCAGTACGCGTTGTTGTTGCCGCGCTGGCTGCGGCCCATCTCGTCGCCCCCGAGGAGCATCGGGACGCCTTGGGCGAGGAACAGCGTGACGAGGAAGTTGCGCTGCTGGCGGGCCCGACACTGCAGTACCTCTTCGTCGTCGGTCGGCCCCTCGACGCCGCAGTTCCACGAGCGGTTGAAGCTCTCGCCGTCCCGGTTCTCCTCGCCGTTGGCGCTGTTGTGCTTGTCGTTGTAGGAGACGAGGTCGCGAAGCGTGAACCCGTCGTGGGCGGTCACGAAGTTCACGCTGTTGTACGGCCGGCGCCCGCTCGTCTCATAGAGGTCGGCGCTTCCGGTCAGCCGGTAGCCCAACTCGCCGAGCGTGCCGGGCTCGGCCCGCCAGAAGTCTCGAACCGTGTCCCGGAACTTGCCGTTCCACTCGGACCACAGTGGCGGGAAGTTGCCGACCTGGTAGCCGCCTTCACCCACGTCCCACGGCTCGGCGATGAGCTTCGCCTCTCGGATCACGGGGTCCTGCTGGATGATGTCGAAGAAGGCCGACAGACGGTCGACGTCGTGCAGCTCCCGGGCGAGGGTGGCTGCCAGGTCGAAGCGGAAGCCGTCGACGTGCATCTCGGTGACCCAGTACCGCAGGCTGTCCATGATCAGCTGCAGGACGTAGGGGTTGCGCATGTTCAGGCTGTTGCCGGTGCCCGTGTAGTCGACGTAGTACCGGGGATCGTCAGGCGACAGGCGGTAGTAGGACTCGTTGTCGAAGCCCTTGAACGACAGCACCGGGCCCATCTGATTGCCCTCGGCGGTGTGGTTGTAGACGACGTCGAGGATCACCTCGATGTCGGCCGCGTGCAGCTGCTTCACCATCTGCTTGAACTCTTGGACCTGCTCCCCGCGCTCGCCGGTGCTGCTGTACTCGTTGTGGGGCGCCAGATAGCCGATCGAGTTGTAGCCCCAGTAGTTGCGCAGCCCGAGACGCACAAGGCGTTCGTCGTGGACGAACTGGTGCACCGGCATCACCTCGACCGCGGTGACGCCGAGACGCTTGAAGTGCTCGACGATCGGCGCCGACCACAGCGCCGAATAGGTCCCCCGCTGCTCGGCCGGCACGTCGGGATGGCGGGCGCTGATGCCCTTCACGTGGGCTTCGTAGATGACGGTGTCGTGCCAAGACACCTTCGGACGCCGGTCGTCGGACCAGTCGAAGTAAGGGTTGGTGACGACCGAGCGCGGCATGTACGGCGCGCTGTCATCCTCGCTCATCGTCAGGTCCTCGCCCGGGTCGCCGACCTTGTAGGGGTAGACGGCCGGCGACCAGGTGACGCCGCCCTCGACCGCCTTTGCGTAGGGGTCCAGTAGGAGCTTGCGGGGGTTGCAACGGTGACCCTCGTTGGGCGCCCACGGCCCCTGGACCCTGAACCCGTACCGCTGCCCGGGGCCGATGTTCGGCACGTAGCCGTGGAAACAGTGGGCGGTCTGCTCCGGCAGCTCGACGCGCGTCTCAGTGCCCTCGTCGTCGAACAGACAGAGCTCCACAGCGTCGGCGACGAACGAGTACACCGAGAAGTTGGTGCCCGTTCCGTCGTAGGTGGCGCCGAGAGGGTACGGCTGGCCAGGCCAGACGATCACGATCTGCCACCGTACCGAGAAGCGCTTCGGTGGTTGGACGGCAGCGTGACGTGGTAGGGAAATCCTGTGGACAACGGCGCTGGGCCTACCTGGGAGCCGGCGCCGGCGCGGCACGGATGGTTCGTGCCCCAGGGACGGCACGTCGAGCTCCCCGGCCGGGTGCGCACGTTCGTCCGTGAGCTCGGCGGTCCCGAAGGGGCGCCGACGGTCGTGCTGCTCCACGGCCTGGGGGCCACCGGCGGGCTGAACTGGTTCGCCTCGTTCCGACCGCTGGCCGAGCACTACCGCGTGGTCGCCCTGGACCACCGCGGACACGGCCGCGGCATCCGCTCCGCACGTTTCCGGCTGGCGGACTGCGCCGACGACGTCGCCGCCCTCGCCGACGTCCTCGAGATCGAACGCTTCGTTGCCGTGGGCTACTCGATGGGCGGACCGATCGCCCAGCTGCTGTGGTGGCGCCACCCGGACCGGGTCGACGCCCTCGTGCTGTGCGCGACCAGCCGCAACTTCCGCGGCGCCGTCGGCGACCGCGTTCGCTTCGCCGGCCTCGGACTGCTCGGGCTCGGGCTGGCGGTCCCCGGCGTCCTCACCGCCTCAGGCCGAGGCTGGCACACGGCGGCGTCGCTGCTGGCGGCGCGCATGCCGACGTCGCTGCGCGGCTGGGCCCTCCGTGAGCTGTCGGGCCACGACCCCCGCGGCGTGCTCCAGGCGGCGGAAGCGATCGGGCGGTTCAGCTCCCATGACTGGATCGAGGGCGTCGACGTTCCCGTCGCCGTGGTGGCAACCGCCAACGACGAGCTCGTTCCCCTCCGCCGCCAGCTGAAGCTGGCGCGCAGCATCCCCTCGGCCGTGCTGCACCCGGTCGACGGGGACCACATCGTGGTAGCCCGCTCCCCCGGCTCGTTCGTCCCCGCTCTTGTCGAGGCGTGTGACGAAGTCGTAACACGGGCGACCCGCTGGTCGACGACCGATCAGGCTGGCGCGTAAGTCCAAACCGCCCGCTGTTGTTTGCCGACACAGCGGGTAGACAGAACGTACAAATGGGTCGACCGATCGTGCTTGTTTCTCATCGTGGCCCGGTCGAATACCGGCGCGGCGACGACGGTGATCGCTACGCGGCCCGAGGCGGCGGTGGCCTGGTGACCGCGCTCTCGGGCCTCGCTGTCGACCGGTCCGATGTCGTGTGGGTGGCGGCAGCAATCGCCGACGACGACAAGGCGGTCGCGGCCGAGCATGGTGGGCAGGCGTTCACCGCCGAGCGGGACGGCGGGAACTTCCGGGTGCGCTTCGTCGAGAACGACCCCGAAGCTCACCACCGGTTCTACGCCATCATCGCCAACCCGATCCTCTGGTTCATCCAGCACTACCTGTGGGACCTGAGTAACGCGCCCGACATCGGTCATCACGAAAAGGACGCCTTCGTCCACGGCTACGTCGCGGTCAACGAGCAGTTCGCCGACGCCGTGGCCGAGGAAGTCGAGCGCCTCGGCCACGACGCGGTCGTGATGACGCACGACTACCACTTCTATCTGCTGCCGGCGATGGTGCGGCAGCGGTGCCCGGGGGTGCTGCTCCAGCACTTCATCCACATCCCCTGGCCACAACCCGATGCCTGGCGCGTGCTGCCCACCGAGATGCGTTCGATGATCCTCGAGGGCGCGCTGGGCAACGACCTGATCGCGTTCCATACCGAGCGCTCGGCCCGCAACTTCTTGCTGACGTGCCAGGAGCTGCTCGACCTCGAGGTCAGCTTCCGCAACATGTGCGTGCAGATCGACGGGCGGCGGGTTGCCGTGCGGTGGTACCCGATCTCCATCGACGTCGCCGACTTCGAGCGACTGGCCATGAGCGAGACGGTGCGGGCCAACGAGGAGGAGCTGAAGACCAGGCGGCGCGAGCGCCTCATCGTGCGGGTCGACCGCACCGACCTCTCCAAGAACATCCTGCGCGGGTTCAAGGCCTACGACGTGCTGCTGCACGAGCACCCGGAGCTGCACGGCGAAGTGACCTTCCTCGCCCATCTCCAGCCGAGTCGCCAGGACGTGCCCGAGTACGTGGAGTACGTCGAACAGATCAAGCGTCTGGTGGCCGACATCAACCTCAAGCACGGCACGACCGAGTGGCAGCCCATCGACCTCCAGCTCGACGACGACTTCCTGCAGGCGTTGGCCGCCTACAAGCAGTTCGACGTGCTGCTCGTGAACTCGATCTACGACGGCATGAATTTGGTCGCCAAGGAGGGAGTGTTGGTCAACGAACGCAATGGCGTGCTGGTGTTGTCAGAGAACACCGGCGTGCATGACGAGCTCGGCGCCTTCGCCCTCGACGTCAACCCCTTCGACGTCAGCGATCAGGCCGAGAAGCTCTACGCGGCGCTCACGATGCCCCCCGAAGAGAAGCGCGCCCGCCGCGACCAGTGCGTCGCTGTCGTGCGGGAGAACGACCTCACCAAGTGGCTCGACCATCAGCTCGAGGACATCGCGAAGCTCGACCCCAACACCCCTCCCGACCGCGGTTGACCCTCCCCGACCCGGGTAGGTACGCGCTAAGCGACGTGCAAGGAGGACTCGTGGCAAAGAAGGCACGCGACATCATGGAAACCGACGTTGAGTTCGTGAGCGCGGACGACACGGTCGAGCAGGCGGCGAGGAAGATGGCCGACCTCGACATCGGCGCCCTTCCCGTCTGCAATCCGGAGAAGCGTCTAGAGGGGATGATCACCGACCGCGATATCGCGGTGAGGGTCGTCGCCGCGGGGCGGGACCCGAAGAGCACGAAGGTTCGCGACCTCGCGGACCAGCCCGAGGTGGTCACCATCGGAGCCGACGATTCGATCGACGAGGCGTTGGCCACGATGAAGGACAAGAAGGTCCGCCGCCTGCCCGTCATCGACGGCACGCAGGTCGTCGGCATGATCAGCCAGGGTGACCTGGCCGTCAACATCTCCGAGAGCAAGGTCGGTGACCTGGTCGAGGCCATCTCGGCCGCGCCGTAATTCACTGTTAACGACTCGGGCCGGCGGGTAGAGATGCCCGCCGGTCGAGCAGTGCGCCGCTGCC
>JAFAUA010000306.1 GCA_019243595.1 Acidimicrobiia bacterium | reverse complement strand
CGTGCTGCGCGCCGACTACTCACCGGTGATCATCCGTACCGGGGCCAACGTGCAGGACGGCTCGATCCTGCACGGTCCGCCCGGCATGCCGTGTGAGATCGGACCAGGCGCCACCGTCGCCCACCTCTGTGTGGTGCACGGCGCCGTCGTCGGCGAGGAGGCACTCGTCGCCAACGGATGCACGGTGCTCGATGGCGCCCGCATCGGAGCACGGACGATGGTCGCCGCCCACTCGCTCGTCGCTGCCAACGCCGAGATACCCGACGAGGTGCTGGCGGCCGGCAGCCCGGCCGTCGTCAAGCGGCCGATCGCCGGTACACCGGCCGAGTTCTGGGTGCAGACCAACCCCGGTGCCTACGCCAACCTCGCCCAGCGGCACCGAGAGTTGGTGCGCCCGGTCGCGGAGGCGCGATGAGCGAGGACGAACCACGCGTCATCCGCCAGTGGCGGTTCCAGCCGGCACCGGGCGCCACCGAGATCCTCCTCGTTCGTCACGGCGAGTCGGAGCCGGCGGTCGTGGGCCAGTCGTTCGAGCTGCACAACGGTCAGAGCAACCCGGCGCTCGCGCCGGAAGGCGTCGCCGAGGCAGAACGAGTGGGGGAGCGGCTCGCAGGCGAACACATCGACGCCATCTACGTGAGCCCCCTGCGACGCACGGGGCAGACGGCGGCGCCGCTGGCCAGCCGCCTCGGCATCAAGCCCATCGTCGACGACGACCTCCGGGAGGTCTTCCTGGGGGAGTGGGAGGGAGGCGGCGCCTTCCGCCAACGGGTGGCCGACCAGGACGAGATGGCGGTGCGGATGTTCGAGGAGCAGCGGTGGGACGTTATCCCCGGTGCCGAATCGATGGACGCATTCGGGCAGCGGCTGCGTAATGCCGTCGAGCGCATCGCGGCGGCCCATCCTGATCAGCGGGTCGCCGTCTTCGGCCACGGCGCCATGATCGGCGAGATCCTCCACCAGGCCACCGACTCGCGCCCGTTCGCCTTCATCGGTGCCGACAACGGCTCGATCTCCCACCTGGTCGTCACCGCCGACCGCTGGATCCTGCGCCGATTCAACGACACCAGCCACCTCCAGCCGACGATGACGACGGCACCCGAACCCCTGACATGACGTCGGCGCGGGACCGCATGCAGGCGGACCTCCGGACGGCCATGAAGGTAAGGGATTCCGTCCGGGTCTCCGTGCTCCGCTCTGCGCTGGCGGCGCTCGCGAATGCCGAGGCGGTGGTGCCCGGCGATCAGTCCTCGACCCCGGTGGCATTCGGCACGACCGAGGTGCCGCGCCGCGAGCTCAGCGAGGCGGACGAGCACCAGATTCTCGCCCGTGAGATCGACGAGCTACAGACGACCGCCGACGAGCTCCGCCAACACGCCCGCGCCGACGACGCCGCTGACCTCGACGTCCGAGCGACGATCCTCAATGAGTACGTCCATGGTTGAGTCACCAACAGGGATGGCGCACGACGATCTGGTCGAGGCTCTCCGCCGCGTCGACGGCTTGGACGACGTCGGCCTCGACCCGCCGAACTTCCATTCTCGGTCGAGGCCATTTCTGCACTTCCACACGGACGAGCAAGGCATCTACGCGGACGTCCGCTTTGGAACCGGCGATTTCGAGCCTGTCCCGGCATCGACACCCGAGGAGCGCCTACAACTCCTGGCCCGTGTCGCCGATCACGTCGAGCACCTCAGCCAGTCCCGAAAGTCGGGTCGCAAGGGACCGCGTAGGCGTCAACGGCTGGCTTGACTCTGGACCTAGGTCCGGGCCGTACGGTTCGCTCCATGACAGCAATTGCACTCACTGAAGCGACGTTCGAAGAGGTGATCGCCGGGTCGGACGGTCCGGTTCTCGTCGAGTTCTGGGCCGAGTGGTGCGCGCCCTGCCGGGCCCTCGCGCCGGTGCTCGAGAGCATCGTCGCCGAGAACGGCGACCTTGCGCTCTACACGATCAACTCCGACGAGGAGGCCGGTCTGTCGACGCGATTCGCGGTGTCCGCCGTGCCGACGACACTCGTCTTCAAGGACGGGAACCTCGAGAAGCGACTGGTGGGCGCCCGCGGAAAGCGGCACCTGCTGGAGGAGCTGGGCGGCCTTCTCAGCTGACGACATCGAGCGCCGCGCAGGCGCCCGGGTCGCCCTCCTCGCAAAGCTGCACCAGCCGCTCCAGCCGCTTCCGAAGCGTGACCAGGTCCTGCTGGCGCGCTTCGACCGATGCGAGCTTGGAGCGCGCCGCCTCCAGGATCGTTGTCGGCGACCGGCGGTACTCGCTGCCGAAGATCTCGGTGATCTCCCGGAGCGTGAACCCGAGCTGCTTGGCGCGGCCGATGAACCGCAGACGCCAGAGGTCGTCGGCGGAGTACTGCCGGTAGCCGGACGCCGATCGGGGCGGCTCCTCGATGAGGCCGCGGCGCTCGTAGTAGCGCACGGTCTCCACGTTGACGCCCGCCTCCCGCGCCAGCTCACCGATCGTCAACACGTCCACACACAGAAGAGTACGGCCCGTACCGCACTACAGGGTCAACCTCGCTTGTGCATGGACGCACGAATTTCACGCACTCCAACGGTCGTGATTTCAGCGGGGCGATTGACAGCGAAATCACAACCGTCCGGACGCATCAAACGCGTGAGACCGTTCACAAGGCGCAGCTCGTCCGTAGGATCCCGAGAGGATGGCCATCGCTCTCCGGCGGGCGACGCCCGGCGACGTCGAGGGGATCGCACTGCTGCACGCCGACAGCTGGCGTCGGAACTATCGCGGGGCGTACCGGGATTCGTATCTGGACGGTGACGTGTTGAGCGATCGCATCGCCGTGTGGGGGGAGCGGCTGTCGGCGCCGTCTGCCGGCTTTGCCACGACTGTCGCCGTCGATGGCGGGGGAGTGGTCGGCCTCGCCCACACCATCTTCGACGAGGACCCCGAGTGGGGCGCCCTCCTCGACAACCTCCACGTCGCCCACGGCCTCAAGGGCACCGGCGTCGGGAGGCGCCTGATGGCCGAGACGGCGGCGGCCGTCCTTGCGGCACGGCCGCGTAACGGGCTGTACCTCTGGGTGCTCGAACAGAACAGGGCCGCGCAGGGCTTCTACGCGGCGCGCGGCGGAGAGCACGTCGA
>JAFAUA010000165.1 GCA_019243595.1 Acidimicrobiia bacterium | reverse complement strand
GCGAGGAGCGGCGTGATGTCCTTGAACACGACGCCCGGGCTCGGGAAATCAGGGATGTCCCTGATGTGATCCTTGAGCCAACTGGCATCGCGAGCCATTACACAACGCTACTTCGACATTGAGGCGTCATCGCTGAGGCTCGACGCGCTGGTCGGCTCAGCGCCGCCGCTTTTTGCGCGGCCGCGGGCGCCCGCCCTGGCGGCCGTGGGGCCGCGACGCTGGCACAGGTCGCGCCCGTCCGGGCATCAGCGGCGGCCCACCCTCGCCGATGGGCTCGCCGTCAGATTCGACCCGCGCCGCGCGACCCCCTCCGCCCCCACCGCCGCCACCGGCCATGACCGCGGCGGCGGCCGGAGTGAGCGGCGCGCCGATCCCACCGCCCTTGGCGAGCAAGCGTTGGCGGATGGCCGCGTACCGGGGCTCCCGCTCCTTGAGGAGCACGAGCACCGGCGAGGCGATGAAGATCGACGAGTAGGCACCGGTGAGGAGGCCGACGAGGAGGGCCAGGCCGAAGTCCTCGAGGGCGGTTGCGCCGAGGAGGTAGGCGCCGATGCCCAGGATGCTCGCCACCGGGAGAATGGCGACCAGGCTGGTGTTGAGCGACCGCATCAGCACCTGGTTCATCGAGAGGTTGACCGTGTCCGAGTACGTCATGCGCCCGGACGCGGAGAGGCCGCGGGTGTTCTCTTCTATTCGGTCGAAGACGACGATCGTGTCGTAGAGCGAGTACCCGAGGATTGTCAGGAAGGCCACGACGGTCCCAGGGGTCACCGCGAATCGCGAGATCGAGTAGATGCCGACGGTGATGAGGATGTCGTGGATCACGGCCACGATGGCGGCGATCGCCATCTTCCACTCGAAGCGGAACGAGATGTAGATGGTGATGAGGATGAAGAAGACGACCAGGGCCTTCTCTGCCTTGTTCGTCACCGCCTTGCCCCAGGAAGGGCCGACGTCGTTCACGCTCACCTGCTGCGGCGTCGTGCCCGCCACCTTGGCGAGGGTGTCGGTGACCTCGGCCTCCTTGGCCTGGGATGAATGCTTGGCCGAGACCTTGACGAAGCCGTTGCCCGTCGTCTGAATCGTGGCGTCGCCCAGGCCGAGCGGGCGGACCTTGTCCCGGAGCGACGCGACCGACTCGTGCGGCGCCTTCACCGTCCAGGACGTGCCGCCCTTGAAGTCGATGCCGAGATTCAGGCCCTGCGTGACCAGTGAGAAGACACCGGCGAGGATGATCAGGGCCGAAATCCCGAACCAGATCTTCTTGCGCCCCATGAAGTCGAAGGACGTCTCGCCGTGGTACAGGCGGTGGCGCAGGCTCGCCTTCTTGGCCATCAGGCTGTCGCCTCGGCGATGCCGCCCGGCCCGGGTGCCGCCAGGCCGCGCGCCACGCCGACCCACCGGGCCTCGGTGAAGAACCGGCTGCGTCCGAGGAGCACGACCATGGGCCGGGTGAAGAAATAGGCGGTGATGAGGTCGAGCAGCGTCGACAGGCCGAGGAAGAAGGCGAACCCGCGTACCGCGCCGACGCTGAGGAGATAGAGAGTTCCGGCCGCGAAGATCGACACAAGGTCAGCGGCGAGAATCGTGCGGTAGGCACGCTTGAAGCCGCGGTCGACCGACGACCGGATCGTCTTGCCGCTGCGTATCTCGTCTTTGAGACGTTCGAAGTAGACGATGTAGGAGTCGACGGTCACGCCGACCGACACGATGATGCCGGTGACGCCCGAAAGGCTCAGCGCCAGGCCGCTGCTCTTGCCCAGGTAGGAGATCAGCGAATAGAGCATCGCCCCCGAGAGGGCGAGACCGATCCACACCACGAGCCCGAGGGCCCGGTAGTAGAAGACCATGTAGAGGGCCACCAGAGCGATGCCGACCGCGCCGGCAACGAGGCCCGCCGAGAGCGAGTCCTTGCCGAGCGTTGCCGACACCGTCTCGACGGTCTGGGGCACCAGCTGCACGGGCAGGGCGCCGTACTTCAGCACGAGGGCCAGGTTCTTGGCGTCGGTCTGGCTGAAGTTGCCGGTGATCTCGCCGCGGCCGTTGAACGACTGCGCGTTGATCTGGGGTGCAGATTGGACGACGCCGTCGAGGTCGATGGCGACCTGCTTCTGGTAGTTGTTCCTCGCGACCTCGTCCCACTGGCCCGACCCCTTGCCGGTGGTCGTGAAGTCGACCTTCCACTGGCCGGTCTGGTCGATGACGGCGTCGGCCGAGGCCAGTGCCTTGCCGGTGAGTTGGGCGGGACCGAGCTGATAGAGAACGCTCTTGTTCTTGTCAGGGAGATAGACGGTCGCGCTCGGTTCGTCCTGCTCGGCCGGAGTGGCCTGGGGTTGATTCGGTCCCGGGTTGGCGTTGTAGGGCAGCTGGTTCAGCACCGGCCGGAACAGGAGCTGGGCGGTGCGGCCGACCAGCTGCAGCGCCCGCTGCTGGTTCTTCACGCCCGGCAGCTCGATCACGATGTTGTTGCCCTGCTGAGTGATGTCGGGCTCTGCGACACCGAGTGCGTCGACCCGGTTGCGGATGATCTCGATCGAGGTCTTCAGGTCCTTGCTCTTGACCTTGTTCTTCGGGGCCAGCACGACCGAGGCGCCACCCTGGAGGTCGAGGCCCAGGTGCGGCGTGTTCCCAACGGCGATGGTGGCCGCGAGCGCGCCGAAACCAAGGACCAAAATGACGACGAGCGAGACGACGAGACCGCGGCGCACGGCGTCAGCCCGGCTCGCCGGAAGACGGCCCCACTCCGGGCGGCGGCGTCTCCGGTGCCGGCGGTACTTCAGGTGCGGGCGGCGGCGGGGGCGGGATCTCAGTCGGCGGAAACGGAGCCACCGGCGGGGGCGCGTCACCGTTGCTCGGTGCTGTGTCATCGGCAGCTGCAGTCTCATCGGCGACGCTCTCGCCGAGCTCGTCGTCGATGTCGTCGAAGGTCTCGCCCGCCTCGTATTCGTCGAGCTCGGCGTTCATGCGACGGCCGATGGCGGCACGCGCCACCCGCATCACCGTGCCGGGTGCGATCTCGACGCTGACGACGTCGCCCTCAACCGCGGTGACGGTGCCGAAGATCCCGGCCGTGGTCATCACCTCGTCGCCCACCTGCGTGGCTTGAATCAGGGCCTGATGGTCGCGGGCGCGCTTCTGCTGCGGCCGGATCATGACCGCGTACGCCAAGGCGAACAGAATGATGAGAGGGAGAAGTGCGGCCATTGCGACGCCAAAGAGACAACTGTGGGCGGGGGCAGGCTATCGCGGGGGTTCCTCGCCACGACACCACGTATCGGCCAGCTCGGCTCGGAGCGTGGCGAGCGTGCCCGCTTCGACCGCGCTGCGCATTCGCTCGACCAGGCCGAGGATCCAGCTCAGGTTGTGGATGGTGACGAGCCGGGCGCTCCCCGGCTCGCCGGTCATCTGCAGGTGGCGGAGATAGGCCCGTGACCAGCGCTTGCACACCGGGCACGCGCACGTCGGGTCGAGCGGTCGATCGTCATCGCGGCGCGCCGCCGCCTTGAGCGACAGGCGGCCGTCGGCGGT
>JAFAUA010000098.1 GCA_019243595.1 Acidimicrobiia bacterium | reverse complement strand
CGGGTCCTTGCCGCCGAGCTCGAGGGTGACCGGCGTCAGCGTCTCGGCCGCCTTGGCCATCACCTTCTTGCCGGTGGCCACCGAGCCCGTGAAACAGACCTTCTGGACGCCCGCGCCGACGAGCGCGTTGCCGGCTGCCCCGCCGCCGGTGACGACCTCGACGACGTCTGCGTAGTCGCAGCCTTTCGCGAACAGCTCGCCGACGAGGACACCGACGAGCGGCGTCACCTCCGACGGCTTCAA
Source organism: Acidimicrobiia bacterium (assembly GCA_019243595.1). GTDB lineage: Bacteria > Actinomycetota > Acidimicrobiia > Acidimicrobiales > AC-14 > CADDZP01. The sequence continues at coordinate 3,491 of JAFAUA010000098.1, read as the reverse complement.
CACGACGGTGTTGCCCGCGAACAAGGCGCTGATCACGGGCGACATCGTGAGCGAGAACGGATAGTTCCAGGGGCTGATGACGGCCACGACACCGAGGGGTTCGTAGACCTTGTAGGAGCGCTTGGTCAGGCGCAGCGGCCCGGTGTTCACGCGCTGGGACCGCAAGGCCTTCTCGCCGTGCCGGGCATAGAAGTCGATGAGGTCGGCGGTGATGAACACCTCGGTGAACATCGCCTCGAACGGCGTCTTGCCGGTCTCTTCACAGACGCGCCCGACGACGTCGTCGACGCGGTCGAGCATCAGGTCGCGGACGCGCAGCAGCTGTTCGCGGCGTTCGCCGAAGTCGAGGCGTCCCCAGATCCGGAAGGCGGACCGTGCCCGCTGCACGGCCTGGCGCACCTGCGCCTCCTCCATGTCGGGCACCGAGCCGATGCTCTGGCCGGTGGTGGGATTGATCGTCTCGATCGTCGCCATAAAGGGAGGTTAGGCCGGCCGGTAGTTTGGTGTTCTGTGCCGGACTCCTTTTGGGTCGAGACGCTCGGCTGTCCGAAGAACCAGGTCGACTCCGACAAGCTGACGGGGACGATGCTGGCTGACGGGCTGGTGCCGGCTGCCGCGCCCGACGAGGCCGACGTCGTCGTGGTCAACACGTGCGCGTTCATCGAGGCCGCCCGCCAGGAGTCCATCGACACCGTGCTGGCGCTGAGCGATACCCGCCGGGCCGGCGCCCGCCTCGTCGTGACGGGCTGCATGGCGGAGCGCTACGGCGCGGAGCTGGCCGAGGCGCTGCCGGAGGTCGACGACGTGGCCGGTTTCGGCGTGCCGGTGACGCTCAAAAGCCGGGACGAGGTCCCCTCACTCGATCTGCTCAACCTGCCCCGCCCGGCAAGCGCCGTGCCGTGGGCCTACGTCAAGGTCGCCGAGGGTTGCGACCGCCACTGCGGCTTCTGCGCCATCCCGTCGTTCCGCGGCAAGCAGCGCTCCCGCACGGTCGACTCGATCCTCGCCGAGGTCGACGTGCTCGACGTGAAGGAGATCGTGCTGGTCGCCCAGGACCTGGCGTCGTACGGACGGGACGTCGGCGCCGCCGGATCGATCGTGCCGCTGGTGGAAGCCGTCGCGGCGCGGGTGGCGCGCACGCGGCTCCTCTATCTGTATCCGTCGGAGCTCAACGACCGGCTGATCGACGCCATCTGCGCCACCGGCGTGCCGTACTTCGACCTCTCGCTCCAGCACGTGGCCAAGGGCCTGCTGCGGCGCATGAGGCGCTGGGGCGACGGCGACCGCTTCCTCGAGCGCATCGCCGCCATCCGCACGCGAGAGCCCGACGCCGCCTTCCGATCGTCGTTCATCGTGGGCTATCCGGGCGAGTCCGAGGACGACCACGATCGGCTGCTGCACTTCGTCGAGGACGCGCAGCTCGATTGGGCGGGGTTCTTCGCGTTCTCTCCCGAGGACGGCACCTACGCCGTCGAGCTCGACGGCCGTGTGCCCGACGGGTTGGTCACCGAGCGTCTCCTCGAGCTCTCCGAGTTGCAGGACCGCATCACCGCCGAGCGCCGGGCGGCGCTGATCGGACGCAAGGTCGACGTCCTCGTCGATGCAACGGGTGTCGGCCGAACCCACCGCGAGGCACCGGAGATCGACGGGATCGTCTCGGTGCCCCGGGAGTGGGAGCCGGGTTCGTTCGTGGCTGGCACCGTCGTTGGCGCCGGCGGACCCGACCTCGAGGCCGCGTGACGGCGTCGGTGCCCGAACGGCGGGCCGGATCGTTCGGTCCGTCGGCCCTGGCGACGCCGGCCAACGCCCTGACCGCCGCCCGCCTCCTGCTGGCCCCGGTCGTGATCGTGTTGATCGTCGACCGCGGCGCGGCCTGGTCGACGCTCGCCGTCTGGATCGCGGTCGCCGCGAGTGATGCCCTCGACGGGTGGGTCGCACGGCGGCAGGGCAAGACGAGCTCGGGGGCCTTTCTCGACCCCTTGGCCGACAAGGTCCTCGTCCTCGGCGCCCTGATCGCGCTCGTCGCCCAGGGCTCGTTCTGGTGGGTACCGGTCGCTTTCATCGCCGTGCGCGAGGTCGTCATCAGCGGCTACCGGTCCTACGTCGGGCGGCGGGGCGTCTCGGTCCCGGCCCGGCAGTGGGCCAAGGTCAAGACCATCGTCCAGGAGGTGGCGGTCGGCTTCGCTCTCCTGCCGCTTACCTCAGATGACAAGTGGGTAGCCACGGCGGTGCTGTGGATCGCCGTGGTCCTGACGCTGGTGACCGGTGCGCAGTACCTGCTCGACGGACGGAGGTCCCAGCAACGTGCGCTGTGAGGTGGTGGCCGTCGGCACGGAGCTGCTGCTCGGCCAGATCGTCGATACCAACTCGGCCTGGATCGGCGAGCACCTGGCGCTGATCGGCATCGACTCGCACTTCCAGACGAAGGTCGGCGACAACCTGGCGCGCATCGTGCTCGCCATCCGTGAGGCGCTGGCGCGCAGCGATGCCGTCGTCGTGTGCGGCGGCCTCGGCCCGACGCAGGACGACATCACGCGAGACGCCATCGCCGAGGTGATGAACGTCCCGCTGCATCGCGACACCGAGATGATCGAGACGATCCGCGGGTTCTTCGGCTCCCGCGGCCGTGAAATGGCCGACAGCAACATGCGCCAAGCCGACATCCCGGAGGGCGCCACCTTCATCTCCCAGACGCGGGGCACGGCGCCCGGGCTGATCTGCCCGGTCGGCCACAAGGTCGTCTACGCGGTGCCGGGCGTGCCCCACGAGATGAAGGAGATGATGGAGCGCGCCGTGCTTCCCGACCTCAAGGAGCGGTCGGGCGAGCGGGCGGTGATCCTCAGCCGGACGCTGCGTACCTGGGGTCTGGCGGAGTCGACGCTGGCGGAGATGATCTCGGCGCGCGTCGACACCCAGACCAACCCGACGATCGCCTTCCTCGCCAGCGGCATCGAGGGCATCAAGGTGCGGCTCACGGCGAAGGCGTCCGACGAGGCAGCGGCCCGCGCCTTGCTCGACACCGAGGAAGCCGAGGTGCGGGAGCTGCTTGGCGACATCGTCTTCGGGGTCGACGACGAGTCGATGGAGGACGCGGTGGCCTCGCTGTTGAAGGCTCACGGCCTGACGCTCGGTGTGGCCGAGTCCCTCACGGGGGGCCTCGTCGGTTCCCGGCTGACCGAAGCCGAGGGCGCCACCGACTTCTTTCGCGGCTCGGTCGTCGCGTACCAGAGCGAGGTGAAGTTCGAGGTGCTCGGCGTGCCCGAGGGGCCGGTCGTCTCGGAAGCCGCAGCCCGTGCGATGGCCGAGGGTGCGTGCAAGGTGCTCGGCAGCGACGTCGGCATCGGTGTCACCGGTGTCGCCGGCCCCGCCGAGCAGGAGGGCCAACCCGTCGGCACCGTCTACATGGCCGTCACCATCGACGGCGATACCCAGGCCGTGCACATCCGTCTGCCGGGCGCCCGCGACCAGGTCCGCCAGTTCGCCAACATCTC
>JAFAUA010000548.1 GCA_019243595.1 Acidimicrobiia bacterium | reverse complement strand
GCCCGGAAGCCCGTGTCTTCGCCCGAGCCGGTGTCGTTGGCCAGGCGGTCGAGGCCGAAGTACTGGTCCTGCAGCGCGTGGGTGAGCTCGTGCGCCAGCACGACGCGGACGTCGACGGTGAGATTCGATCCCCGAACCAGCACGCCTTTGTCATGGGGGCTGTAGAGGCCGAGAATCGCGTTGCTGGCGAGCTTGTTGTCGGCCGCCTGCAGGTCGGGTGATCCCTCGGCCAGCCCGACCGCCCGAAGCGTGCCGAGCGTGTCGTTCATCTCGTTCTGCTGGCCGACGCTCGGCGATCCGCTCGTCGTCACCTTCTTGTCGAAGGTGGCGTCGTCGAGGAACTCCATCGGCACCGGGTGCTTGAACTTCAGTCCGCGCCGACGCTCGACGAACTGCACGATGTCCAGCACCCGGGGATCCCACGTGGTCGGCACCGTGGTCGAAGGACTCGACGAAGTCGTCGATTTCGGCGGCCGCGGCGCCGCGGTCGTCGACGACGAGGTGGTCCGGACGACGGCCGACGCGATGCCAGCCAGGAGCACGGCCACGATGCACGCCACGGCGATGACGACCTCGCGGTCCCGGAACCTCACCCCTCCACGATGGCGTGAATCGGGACTCTGCGCCGGTCGGCGATCAGAAGATCGACGTGATCGAGTGCCAGGTGCGGCCCAGGAAGCCCGAGGAAGCCCTCGACTTCTGCGTCGTTGCCGGGTTGGCCACGGGCGGTGGCTGGCGGCTCGGGAGGATGGCATACGCCTCCTCGCCCGGCCGCACCAGGTTGTACTGCTCCCGGGCCAGACGCTCGATCTCGGCGTCGGTGTTCAGGCTCTTCACGCGCTGTTCGAGCTTCTTGTTCGTGGCGTCGGTGGCGCGGATCTCGGCCGTCACCTGCTGACGCTGGTGGCGCTGATCGAGATACGTGCGCGCCGGAAAGACAGCGAGGAACAGCATGCCGATAGCGACCAGGCCAGCACCGATCAAGCGGCGGCGGCTCATCCGCCGGCTCGCAGGTGGGCGAGGGCGTCACCGCCGAGGAACGCAGCCGACTCATCCAAGTCGTCCTCGATCCGCAGCAGCTGGTTGTACTTGGCGACCCGGTCCGAGCGGGCCGGCGCCCCCGTCTTGATCTGGCCGCAGTTCGTGGCGACGGCGAGGTCGGCGATCGTCGTGTCCTCGGTCTCGCCCGAGCGGTGGGACATGACCGACGCGTAGGCGGAGCGGGTGGCAAGGCCGACGGCGTCGAGCGCCTCGGTGAGGGTGCCGATCTGATTGACCTTCACGAGGATGGCGTTGGCAACGCCGGCCGAGATCCCGCGCGAGAGACGCTCGGAGTTGGTGACGAACAGGTCGTCGCCCACCAGCTGTACGCGGTTGCCGACGGCGTCGGTGAGCAGGCGCCACCCGTCCCAGTCGTCCTCGGCCATGCCGTCTTCGATCGAAACGATCGGGTAACGGTCGACGACGCTCGACCAGAAGGCGACGAACTCTTCGGCACTGAGCACGCGGTCCTCGCTGTCGAGGTGATAGCGACCGTCCCGGTAGATCTCGCTCGTCGCCGGGTCGAGGGCGATGGCGATCTGCTCACCGGGCGTGTACCCGGCCTTCTCGATCGCCTCGACCAGGATCCGGATGGCGTCCTCGTTCGACGCCAGGTCCGGCGCGAAACCGCCTTCGTCGCCGACGGCCGTCGACAGCCCGCGCTCATGGAGGATGCGCTTGAGCACGTGGTACGTCTCGGTGCCCCACTGGAGCGCCTCGGTGAACGAGGCCGCCCCCACCGGCATCAGCATGAACTCCTGCAGGTCGACGTTGTTGTCGGCGTGGGCGCCGCCGTTGATGACGTTCATCATCGGCACTGGCAGTACGTGGGCGTTGGCGCCGCCGACGTACCGGTACAGCGGCAGCTCGAGCTCGTCGGCCGCCGCTTTTGCGGTCGCGAGCGACGTGCCGAGGATGGCGTTGGCGCCGAGGCGACCCTTGTCGTCGGTGCCGTCGAGGGAGATCAGCTCGTCGTCGACGCCGCGCTGGTCGAGGGCCTCGAGGCCTTCGACCGCGTCGCGGATCTCGCCGTTCACGTTGTCGACGGCGTCGAGAACGCCCTTGCCGCCGTAGCGGTCGCCACCGTCGCGCCGCTCGACGGCCTCGTGCTCGCCCGTGGACGCGCCCGACGGCACGATGGCACGGCCCTTGGCGCCGCTGGCCAGATGGACCTCGACCTCGACGGTGGGGTTGCCGCGCGAGTCGAGTACCTCACGCCCGAGGACGTGCTCGATCGAGCTCACCGCCTGTTGCTCCTGTTGAGCATGTTGAGAAAGTTACAGGACGCGCCCCAGCCCCCCGCGAACTGCCTGCTCAGGCCAGCTGCTGGGAGAGGTAGACGCCCAGGCCGCCGAAGCCGACGATGCCCGCCAGGACCACCAGGCGCCGGAAACGTGGGAGGCGGCGCCACGACGCCAGCGTGCCGACGAGGTCGGCCGCATCGGCGGCCGCTCCGTACAGCAGCCAGCGGCGGATCTCATCGACGTCGCCGTCCTCGAGGGCACGGAACAGGCCGGCCCCGATGATGGCGTCACGCACGCCGAAGCCGCGCGAGAACGTGCGCACGCCCGCCGACTTGGCGTCCCGCCCCACCCACATGCCGCCGGCGAGTCCGGGGAAGGCGAACAGGCTGACGCCCACGTTGATGCGGCCGAGGGCCAGCCAGCGGGCCATCTCTCGTTCATCCATCAGTGCGCTCCTTCTCCATGAACTCGTCTCTGAATCGTGCTGTCGTCGCCCGCAGGGCCGCTTCGGGGTCGACGCCCGCGCGCCGGGCCAGCGCCACGACATCGAACAGCAGCGCTCCTACCTCTTCGTCGGTCGACGCAACCAGCTCGTCCGCCGGCACGGGCTGAACCTCCACGCCGGCCGATGCCGCCTTGCGCTGCACCTTGTGGGCGTACAGGAGCGAAGGCAAGTCGCCGGGGATGCCGTCCATGATGCTGGCTCGGCCCTTCTCCTCGCGCTTGATCTGCTCCCAGTTCTGCATCACCTCGCCCGCGGTCTCGGCTTCGACCGTGCCGAACACGTGCGGGTGGCGGAGCACGAGCTTGTCGTGAATGCCGGTGGCCACGTCGGCGAGGGTGAACGACCCTTCCTCGGCCGCCAGCGTGGCGTGGAACACGACCTGGAACAGGAGATCGCCAAGCTCTTCTTCGAGGTGTTCGACGCCACCGGGCTCGTCGAGGTTCTCGATGGCCTCGAGCACCTCGTAGGTCTCCTCAAGAAGGTGACGGGTCAGCGTGCGGTGCGTCTGCTCCCGGTCCCACGGGCAGCGCTCCCGCAGCGTGCGCACGAGCTCGGCGAACCGCGCGACCTCCGCGGCGATCGGCGGCGCGCCGGCGGGGAGGTACAGAGACGTGAGGTGGTCGGCGTCGACCTCGCGGTCGAGCTCGTCCCACTTCACCGTGCCCACGTTCTCGTCCGGGAGCCCCAGGCGCTGGAGGACGACCACCTCGTCGGGGTGGTCGTCACCGGCCGCCAGCTTCACGTCCGAGAGCACGTCGCCGCGGTCGAGCTGAGCGACCAGCAGCGGGCCCCGCTCCCCCGCCGCTTCGACCGCGAACCGTCGACCGTCGACGAGGCGCACGCCCGAAGCCACCGGGTCCACGCCCAGCCTGGTCCACGCCAGGTCGAGGAACGACATGCCGGGGACGACGTCGACGTCGACACGCCCGTCGGCCAGCAGCAGCTCCACCGTCCGCTCCGCCACCAGGGGCGATCCAGGGACGGCGTACAAAACCTCGCCGCTGTTGGCGGCGGCCTCGACGAGGGCGTCGACGATGTCGGCGTAGACCTCCTCGATGGTCGCCGCCCGCTCGTAGACGTCGTCGAAGCTGCGCGCGTCACCAACGGCTACCGCCGCCGGATGCCGCGTCGTCCGCACGTAGCGCTCGGGTATGCGGGCGATGGCGTCGACGGCGGCCTGGGTCAGGAGCTCAGGACCCGCCGGCCCCAGCCCCAAAACGACAACCGTCGGCATGAACTACGTACTAGCCGCCCGGGATGGGGGTGGGTACCGCCGAGGTCGGCGTCGCGCTGGGCGGCGCCTTGGGCGCCTGGATCGAGGGCGTGCCCTGGCTTTTGTCGAACGTGCCGAACTTGGGGTTCATCTTGACCTTCGCCTTCTTCAAGGCGTCGGTGAGCCAGGTCTGCAGCGCCTGGGCGCCACCCTGGCCCATCGCCTTCTGCACCTCGCTCTTGGCCTGGTCGAAGGGGGCGACGTCGCGGCTGCGCACGAGGATGACGTGGAACCCGAACTGGCTCTGCACCGGCGGGCCGGGCTTGCCGACGGCCTGGGAGAACGACGCATTGAGGAACTCCGGCACCAGCTGGGCGTCCTTGAAGAAGCAGCCGATGTCGCCGCCCTTCTGGGCGCTGCCCGTGTCCTTCGAGGCGTCCTTGGCCACTGCGCCGAAGTCCTCGCCCTTGGCCAGGCGAGCTTCCACGGCGTTCGCCGCGTCGGGCGTGTCGACGAGGATGTGACTCACACAGGCCTGCTGGAAGTCGGCCTGGTGGGCGTTGTAGTAGTCCATCGCCTTGGCGGGGTCGACCGTCGGCTGCAGCGCTCCGTTGAGCGCGATCACATTGGCGAAGCGGGCGATCAGCTTGTCCTGGTACCACTTCGGGAAGGCGTTGAAGGTGTCCTGGCCGTTCACCTGCTGGACCACGGTGGCCTTGGCCTGGTCGTTGTCGGACGGCGACGGCTTCAGCTTGCGGCGCGCCACCTCCTGGCGCACCAGCTCGTAGTCGAGGTCCTGGTTGAGGATGTAGGCCGTGAACTCGGAGTTGAAGCTGCCCTTGCCCGACCCCATCACCTGCTGGCGCGAGGGGTCGATGGCGTCGAGATACCGGGCGTTCCCCCGGATCGCCTTCAGCTCGTTGTCGATGTCGTGCTGCGGGATGCGCGTGCCGTTCACGATTAGGGCGTAGGGCTGGAGACTCCCGCACCCCGACACGAGCAGGGCGACGGCTGCCAGAAGCGCGACGAGGCCAACAAGAGGACGTCTCACGGTGCCACCGACACTACTGACGGCTCTTCGGCCGGAACCAGCTCACGCAGGACCTCAACGAGGTAGGGAGCCGGGTCGGTTCCCCGGGGTAGCGGCATGACCAGCTGCTGCAGGTCCTCCTTGTAGACGGCTTGCTTGTACAGCCGCTGCAGGCGGATCGTCCGGCTGGTCGCCAGCACGAGCGGCTGGACCCGGGCCGTCCCCCGGGCGACGGCGATCTCCCGGACACCCGTGCGCACGCACTCAGCCCGGAGGTGGGCGACGGCGAGGAGCGCCTCGGCTGCGGGCGGGACGGGTCCGTAGCGGTCGAGCCATTCGGCCTGGATGTCGTCGACCTCTTCGTGGGTCATCACTGCAGCCAGGCGCCGGTAGGCCTCGAGGCGTAGCTCCTCCTTGGCGACGTAGTCGGGCGGCAGGTTGGCGTCGACGGCGAGGTCGAGCTTGATCTCGGCCGGCTCGCGCAGCTCCTCGCCCTTCAGCTCGGCGACCGCCTCACTCACCATCTGCACATAGAGGTCGTAGCCGACGGCCGCGATGTGGCCGGACTGGTTCTCGCCGAGCAGGTTCCCCGCCCCGCGGATCTCCAGGTCGCGCATGGCGATCTTGAAGCCCGAGCCCAGCTCGGTGTGCTCGCCGATCGTCTTCAGGCGCTCGTAGGCCTCCTCACTCAGCGCCCGTTCGGGCGGGAAGAAGAGGTAGGCGTACGCCCGCTGCCCGGCGCGACCGACCCGGCCCCGCAGCTGGTGGAGCTGTCCGAGCCCCATCAGGTCGGAGCGGTCGACGACGAGGGTGTTGACGGTGGGCATGTCGATCCCGGACTCGATGATCGTCGTGCACACGAGGACGTCGTACTCGCCCTCCCAGAAGTCGAGCACAGCCTTCTCCAGCACCGCCTCGTCCATCTGTCCGTGGGCAATGGCCACGCGCGCTTCGGGCACCAGCTCCTTGAGCCGCGCCGCGACGCGCTCGATGTCCTGCACCCGATTGTGCACGAAGAACACTTGCCCCTCTCGCAGCAGCTCCCGGCGGATGGCCTCGCCGACGGCCCGCTCGTCGTACTCGCCGACGTAGGTGAGGATCGGCATGCGTTCCGCCGGTGGCGTGTGCAGCAGGGTGAGATCCCGGATCCCAGTGAGGCTCATCTCGAGCGTGCGCGGGATCGGCGTCGCTGTGAGGGTGAGCACGTCGACGTCGACCTTGAGCTGCTTGATGTTCTCCTTGTGGGTGACGCCGAAGCGCTGCTCCTCGTCGACCACCAGCAGACCCAGATCCTTGAACTTGATGTCGCCGCTGAGGAGACGGTGGGTGCCGATGACGACGTCGACGCTGCCGTCGGCCAGGCCGGCGACGACCTTGCGCGACTGGGCGGGCGTGAGGAAGCGGGAGAGGACCTCAACGCGCACCGGATAGCCGGCGAAGCGCTCCGAGAACGTGGAGAAGTGCTGCTGGGCGAGCAGTGTGGTGGGGACGAGCACCGCCACCTGCTTGCTGTCCTGCACGGCCTTGAAGGTCGCCCGGATGGCGACCTCGGTCTTGCCGAAGCCCACGTCACCGCAGACGAGGCGGTCCATCGGCGACTGCTGCTCCATGTCGCCCTTCACGTCGACGATGGCCTTCACCTGGTCGGGCGTCGGCTGGTACGGGAATGCCTCCTCGATCTCGTGCTGCCACGGCGTGTCCGGCGCGAAGGCATGGCCCTGGCTGGTGACACGACGGCGGTACAGCACGACGAGCTCCTGCGCGATCTGGCGCACCGCGGCGCGCACGCGCGACTTGGTGCGCTGCCAGTCGGAGCCGCCGAGACGGTGGAGCGTCGGCGTCTCGCCGCCCGTGTAGTGGCGGACGGCGTCAATCTGGTCGGACGGCACGTACAGCTTGTCGCCGCCCTTGTACTCGAGCAGCAGGTAGTCGCGCTCGGCGCCGCCGAGCGCCCGTTTCACCATGCCGCCGTAACGAGCGACGCCGTGCTGATGGTGAACGACGTAGTCGCCGGGCTTGAGATCTTCGAAGAAACCCTGGGCGTCGGTGCGCCGGGGTCGCGGACGGCGATGAGCCCGCCGGCGGCCGGTGACGTCGCTCTCGGCGAGCACGGCGAGCTTGGCGTTCGCCAGCACGAACCCGCGCTCGAGGGGCTCGACGACGATGTGCCCGCCGGACTTCGTCAGGTCGACGGTGCCGTCGCCGTTCTCTACGAGCGGCAGTGAAAGACCGTTGTCGCTGAGGGTCGAGGCGACGCGTGCTGCTGAACCTTTGCCCTCGGCGGCCACCACGAGGCGGTAGCCGTCGGCGAGGAGCTCCCGCAGCCGCTCGGCCAACCGGCTGGGCTCGCCGACAACCGGATCCCATCCGGCGGCGTCCACCGTCGGTGTCTGGGGGCTGTCGGGCACCGTCGTCACCGACCACGCCGGCACCTCGCTGTGCGAGAGGAGGCGATCGAACGGGAGGTGGAGGCGTGGCAGCTCGCGGTCGGCGGCGACGCCCCACGTCTGGGACAACGACTGAGCCAGATCGGCTTCCTCGGCCAGGACCTCCCCGGCCCGGTCGCGCATGCGACGAGGCTCGACGAGCAGCACCTGCGACTCCGCGCCCAGCAGGTCGAACAGCACGTGCTCGGACTCCGTGAGCCACGGCAGCCACGACTCCATGCCGTCGAACGTGGCGCCTTCGGCCAGCCGCTCCCACTGCTCGCGTCCCCACGGCTCGCTGGCGAGCAGCCGGGACGCGCGCTCACGCACGTCGTCGGTCGGGAGCAGCTCGCGACACGGGAACAGCTCGGCGCACTCGATGTCGGTCGTCGAGCGCTGGTCCGCCACCGAGAATTCGGTGAGCCGGTCGACCTCGTCGCCCCACAGGTCGATGCGCACCGGCACGTCGGCGGTCGACGGGAACACGTCGACAATTGAGCCCCGCACCGCGACCTCGCCGCGGTGCTCGACCTGGTACTCGCGGCGGTAGCCGGCGGCCGCCAGCCGCTCGACGAGCTCGGTCGGGTCGAGAACGGCGCCCGGCTTGACGATGATCGGCTCGATCTCGTCGACGTGCGGGCCGAGGCGCTGCACGAGGGCCCGGATCGACGCCACCAGGACGCGGGGGGCGCGCTCGGGGTCCCGAAGCCGCCACATGGCCCGCAGACGCCGGCCCATGGTGTCGACACTCGGGCTCACCCGCTCGAACGGCAGCGTCTCCCACGCCGGGAAGACATCGACGGCTTCGGCGCCGAGGAAAGCCCGAAGGTCGTGGGCCACGCGGTCGGCTTCGGTCGACGTCGGCACGGCGACGACCAGTGGGTGGCGCCCGCTGAGATGGGCCAGGCCGGCGACGGTGATCGCGCGCGCCGGCTCGGGCACGGCGACAACCGCCGCGCTGGAGCCGGCCAGCAACCCAAGGGCCGGCTCGGCGCGCAAAAGCGCCGGAAGCGACGTCAGCTCCACCCGTTCACCGTACCCAGCAGCCGGGCCTACACCGTCTTGAGGAACAAGGCCCGAAACGGGGGCCTTGTTCCTCGGGAGTCACTCGGGCCGGGCGTTGAAGCGGTTCATGGCCGCCTCTGGTCCTTCGTTGAGGATCGCCTCGACGGCGTCGGCGGCGATCTCCACGGCGACGTCCAGGGCCTCCTTGTCGGCCTTGCCCGGGCGACGCAGCACGTGGTCGGCCCCCTGACGCTTGCCCGCCGGTTTGTCGACGCCGATGCGGACGCGCACGAACCCGTTGTCGTGCACATGGGCCTGGATCGACTTCAGGCCGTTGTGGCCCGCCGTGCCGCCGCCGATCTTCAGCTTCACGCGTCCGACCGGCAGGTCGAGCTCGTCGTGGACAATGACGACCTTGCGCAGGTCGTCGACGCCGTGGCGACGCATGAGGGCGGCCACCGACAAGCCCGAGTCGTTCATGTAGGTCTGGGGGAAGGCGAGCACCACGCGCTTGCCGTCGATGCGCGCCTCGGCGACGAGCGCCCGCTCCTTGCCGCGCTTGAGCCGCTCGCCGTGGCGCTCGGCCAGGAGGGCGACGACGTCGGCCCCCAGGTTGTGCCGGGTGCCGCCGTATTCGGATTCCGGATTGCCGAGGCCGACGACCAGGAGGTCGGCGGGGGTGCCAGTTCTTTCGCTGCTGCGGCGGAGCAGCGGCTATTCGCCTCCGCCTTCGCCGCCACCCTCGGCCGCGGCCTCGCCGCCACCTTCGGATGCGGCAGCCTCGCCGCCCTCGCCTTCGCCCGCGGCCGCACCCTCGGCGCCCTCCTCGCCTTCGGCGGCCTCTTCGCCCTCGGCGGGCTCGGGCAGCTCGACGGCGGCCGGCGGCTGGCCGACAACGACAGCCTCTTCGGGGTCGACCTCGGTCTCGACGCCGCTCGGCAGCTTGAGGTCGGCGACGCGCACGGACTCGCCGATGATCAGGCCAGAGATGTCGGCCTCGAGGGAGGCGGGGATGTCGAGCGGCTTGGCCTTGATCGTCAGGCTGAACAGCTGCTGCTCGACGATGCCGCCTTCCTGGTTGACCTCGGTGGCCTCGCCGATCAGGTTGATGGGGACGTCGGCGGTGACGATCTCGTCGCGTCGCACGATCACGAAGTCGACGTGGTCGACCGTGCCCTTCACCGGGTGGCGTTGCAGATGGCGGGCCATCGCCAGGTGCGACTCGCTGTCGACCTGAAGCGTGATGAGGGCGTTGAGGCCGGCGTCGCCAGTGAGGGCGGTGCGCAGGTCGCGGCCGTCGACGGCAAGCGACATGGGGTCGGTGCCGTGGCCGTACAGCACGGCCGGCACCTTGCCGGCGAGGCGCAGACGGCGCGACGACCGGCTACCGGTGGGACGGCCGAGCTCTGCGGTGAGCGTGACTTCTTCCATTGGGCGCGTTCCTCAACAGAGTCGTGCGGGGATCGCCCGATTCTAGGCCACCGAGCCGCCGGCTCCCCCCGGCCCCTTACCTGTCAGACCGGCACGCGCTGGGCGAGCAGGCGCCCGATCTGGCGGGCGGACACGGGCCGCTGGAACAAGAAGCCCTGTCCCCGTGCGCACCCCAGGGTCTGCAGTTGGTCGAGCTGATCCTCGGTCTCGATCCCCTCCGCGGTGACCGTGAGGTGAAGCGAGCGGGCGAGCACCATCACCGACCGGGCGATGGCGGCGTCGGCGCCGCGCCCGTTGAGCCCGGCCACGAACGACCGGTCGAGCTTGAGGTTGGCGATCGGGAGGTCGCGCAGCAGGCTCAGGCTCGAGTAGCCCACGCCGAAGTCGTCGATGGCGAGGGCCACGCCGAGGGCCTGGAGGCTGCGCACGGTCGCGACCGTCGTGTCGACATCGCGCATGAGGACGGTCTCGGTGACCTCCAGCACGAGGGCGCTGGGATCGAGGCCCGTCTCTTCGAGGATCGCCGCCACCTCGGCCACGAAGCGCTCCCCGCGCTCGAACTGGCGGCCGGAGGCGTTGACCGAGATGCGCGGCAGGGCGTCGACTCCGTGGCGGCGCTGCCAGCGCACGGCCTGGGCGCAGGCCTCGCGCAGCACCCAGCGGCCGAGTGGGACGATCAGCCCGGTCTCCTCGGCCAGCGGGATGAAGCGGTCGGGGCCGAGCATGCCCAGACGGGGGTGCTGCCAGCGCACCAGCGCCTCCATCCCGACGATTTGACTCGTCTGCAGGTCGAGCTCGGGCTGGTAGTGGACAACGAGCTCGCCGCCGTCGATGGCGTTGCGCAGCTCGGTCTCCATGTCCAGCCGGGCCCGCGCCCGCTCGGCCAGGTTGCTCTCGAAGATGGCCCAGCTCGAACGCCCGTGCTCCTTGGCCTGGTACATCGCCAGGTCGGCGTCACGCAGGAGGTCCTGCTCGCTGTCCGCTCCATCGCTGAGGGCGATACCGATGCTGACGCCGACGGTGGTCTCGTGACCGCCGACTTCGAACGGTCGCTCCACCTCGGCCAGGATGCGCTCCGCGGTACGGGCCGCGTCTGAGGGGTCGTCCATGCGCTCGATCAGCACCGTGAACTCATCGCCGCCCATGCGGGCGAGCATGTCCTCGGCGCGCAGACACTCCTGCATGCGATCGGCGACTGCGACCAGGAGCTCGTCGCCGCACTCGTGACCGAGGCTGTCGTTGACGACCTTGAACCGGTCGAGGTCGAGGAACAAGACCGCAAGACTTTCGTCGTGCCGGCGTGACGCGGCCAGGGCGGACTGGAGCCGCTCGCTGAACGCGGCCCGGTTCGGCAAACGGGTGAGAGAGTCGTGGTACGCCTGCCGGGCCAGCTCCTCCTGGAACCGGCGCCGGGTCGCCTCACGCTTGTAGGTGAGCACGGCGATGACCGCGGCGGCGAGGGCAAGCAGGACCAGTAGGGCGAGCTGGATCCGCAGGTGGCCCGACCGGATCGGCCCAAAGAACTCGTTCGACCGCTGCACGGTGAGCACGGCCCAGCCCCCGACACCGACGGGCGCGTAGGAGACGACCTGTCGAGACTTACCGCTCCCGAACTCGGCGAACCCGTGATGTCCGTTGGCGGCGGCACTGACCCCGGGATTGCTCGGCAGCGTCGTGCCCACCTCGCCGATGCGGCTGGCGGCGACGATCGCCCCCGTCGAGTCGACGACGTAGCCCTCGCCGGTCTTGCCGTAACGCAGACGCTCGGCGTAGCTCTGCAACGGCGTGCGGTCGGCGCGGAAGAACCCGATCAGCACCGCCTTCGGCGTGCCGTTGACCATGACCGGAACACCGAGGCCCACGACCGGGACGGGACCGGCGTGCATCACCGATGACAGGCCGGGTTGGTTCTGCAAGAGCCCGGTGACGAGCGGCGCGAAGCCCCCGTCGTTCGGGGCCGGCAGCCCGGCCGGGTCCGCTGCATAGGTGCTCAGCGGCTGGCGAGTGAGAGACACCAGGGCGGCGCCGTAGTTCGTGATCGCGGAGCGGCTGACGAAGGCCTGCAGGCGAGCCTCGTCGGCCTTGTTGCCGGGGGCGAGCGACCACGGCCCCGTCGAAGCGAAATCGAGCTCGTCCTTGAAGGCAAAAAGGAGGTATTGGTTGGACAGCCCACCGAGCGTGGTCTGCAGCGTCAGCCGGTCCTGGCGGTGGAGCGCCTCGGACTTGTCGTTCGCGCGCGCCGTGAGGACAAAGGCGGAAACGCCCGTACCGAGCATCAACACGATGCTCAGCACCAGGGGTGTCATGCGCCTGAACCGTCCCATACCCGCTCCTCGAAAGGGGTATCGGCGGACCGACCGCCCACTTGAGGAGATATGTAAAGAGGGGTTTCAGCTACGCCTGATTCTCTCCTCCGAAGATCTCCGAGACGGAGGTGTCTTCGAACACGGCGTCGAGGGCGTCGGCGATGATCTGGGCCACCGAGAGGACCTCGATCTTGTCGATGAGGCGATCGTCTTCGAGGGGAAGCGTGTTGGTGACGATCACCTTGGAGATCGAGGAGTTCTTGAGGCGGTCGATGGCGGGGTCCGACAGCACCGCGTGGGTGGCCATGGCGTAAACGTCGGCCGCCCCGTGGTCGACCAGTTGCTCGGCCGCCGCGCAGATGGTGCCCGCGGTGTCGATCATGTCGTCAACGAGGACGCAGACCCGTCCGGCGACGTCGCCGACGACGTCGAGGGCCTGCACCTGGTGCATGGCGCCGCGCGGGCGCCGCTTGGCCACGAAGGCGAGGTCGGCGTCGACGTGCTGGGAGAAGCGTTCGGCCACCTTCACCCGGCCAGCGTCGGGCGACACGATCACGACGTCGCCGTCGATGCTGTCGCGCACGTAGTTGGTGAGCAGTGGGTGCATGGCGGTGAGGTGGTCGACCGGGCCGTCGAAGAAGCCCTGGATCTGGCCCGAGTGCAGATCGACGCTCACGATGCGGTTCGCCCCCGCTACCCGCAAGAAGTCGGCGACCAGCTTGGCGGTGATGGGCTCACGGCCCGACGCCTTGCGGTCCTGGCGGGCGTAGCCGTAGAACGGGCAGACGGCGGTGATCCGCTTGGCCGACGCCCGCTTGGCGGCGTCGATCATGATCGCCTGCTCCATGATCGAGTTGTTCACCGGCCCGGCGTGGCTCTGGATGATGAAGACGTCGGACCCTCGGACGGACTCGCCGAAGCGGCAGTGGAGCTCACCGTTGGCGAACTGAGACAGGTTGGGGTCGCCGAGCTTGACGTTGAGGCACTCGGCGATCTCCTCGGCGAGCGGGAGGTTGGAGCGGCCACTGAAGAGCTGGAGCCGCTTCTTGGTCACCAGCTCCATGCCCAATCTCCCCTCAACCACTGTCGTCTTCGCCGCCTGGTGCAGTGTAGAACGCGCCTGTCCGCAGGCCCGCGGGCACATGGCTGCCCGGCGGGAGCGATGCAAACGGTCCGACGATGGCGCCGTCGCCGACGGTTGCGTGCTCGCCGACTGTCTGCTCGACGGTGGCGCCCTCGCCGATGGCGCAGTCGGTGAGGCGCACGTCGGGGCCGAGGCGCACGCCGGCACCGACGACCGTGTCGCCGTGCAGCATCGTGCCGGGGAAGAGGGTCACGTCGGGCGAGAGGCGCACGGAGGCGTCGACGTAGGTGCGGTCGGGGTCGAGCATGGTGACGCCCCGCCGCATCCAGCGGTCGTTGATGCGCTGGCGGAGCACGGCTTCGGCCGCCGCCAGCTGGGCCCGGTCGTTGACCCCGACCGTTTCCGCTGGGTCGTGGGCGACCATCGACACGACCTTGTAACCGGCGTCGTGCAGAACGGCGACGACGTCAGAGAGGAAGTACTCGCCCGCCGTGTTCTCCGGGCTGAGACGCCGGAGGGCGGGCGCCAGCAGGCTGCGCCGGAAGCAGTAGATCGAAGTGTTGACCTCTTCGATCTCGCGCTCCTCTTCTGTCGCCAGCGCGTGCTCGACGACGCGGCTCACGCGCTCGTCCTTGTCGTGGACGATCCGTTCGTGGCCGCCCGGGTGCGCCATGTGGGCGCTGAGAATCGTGCACGCCGCGTCCTGCTCACGGTGGTCGCGAACCAGGGCGGCCAGCGTTGCCGGGCGCAGCAGCGGTGTGTCGCCTGGGAGGACGACGATGTCGCCGTCTTCGGAGTCGAGATCATCGGGGAACGCGGTGAGCGCGACCGACGCGGCGTCGCCGGTGCCGCGCGGCACATGCTGTTCGACGAAGTCGATGATGAGATGCGGGGGCGCCTGCTCGTGCAGCGTCTTCGTCACGCGCTCGGCGCCGTGACCGACAACCACCACTGCCCTTTCCACAGGCAGCTCCGAGAGCGCATCGAGAACGTGCAGCAGCATCGGCCTGCCGACGAGCACGTGGAGCGGCTTCGGCCGAGCCGAACGCATCCGGGTGCCTTCCCCAGCCGCCAGCACCACAGCCGTGAGCGGACGGTAAGAGCTCATGACCCCGTTCTACCCCGAGCCGAGCGCTAGCGGGGGGAGGGTGCACACTTGCTCGGGGGGGAGGAATCGAACCCCCATTCTCTGGACCAAAACCAGATGTCTTGCCGTTAGACGACCCCCGACTGAAGGTGCCAGAGTACGCCGCCGCATTTTCGGATCACTGGTTCGGAGGGCACTCCGCTACGCTGATTCGCAGTCATGGGTTCGCTGATCAAGAAGCGCCGCAAGCGCATGCGGAAGAAGAAGCACAAGAAGATGCTGAAGGCGACCCGCTGGCAGCGTCGAGCCGGCAAGTAGGTGTTACACCGACCGCCCCTCGGGGCGGTCGGTTCGCGTTACGAGGGTCAGGACTCCGCTAGAGCCCCGCGCACTGGCCGTTTCTGGTGCCGCTCACGCTGTTGGGCAGCCCCTCGTTGGTGACGGCGGGCGATCCGCCCAACCACGAGTTGCCGGAGCAGTTGAGGCTGCCGGCGATCGTGTTGCCTTCGACCTTGACGCTCTCGTTGACCACCTTGTTGCTGCTGATGGTCACGCTGGACGCTTGCGGGTTGCCAATCGTGTTGGCGGCCAGCTTCAACCGGGCGATGCTGTTGGCGGACAGCACGACGGTGCCGTGGATGATGTTCGGCGACTCGCAGGTCAGGTCGGGATCGTTGACCCCGCCGCCGTTGTACACATAGCCGTCCGGCGGCGGGCTCGTCGGTTGGCCGATGACCCAGCCTGGTGCAGCGGTGGTGAAGTTCTCCACGATCACGCTGCCGTCGATAGTGCTGCCGCAGATGAAGCCACCGAACGCCGTACCCGGCCCTTCGGCGATGAAGCTGCCGAGGATGTGGGTGTGGTCCTCGATGTTGACCTGGGCAGGACTCGTCGCCTGCACCTTGCCGTCGATGACCGTGCCGTCGCGAGTGAACAGCTTGGCGTTGTTGCCGACGCTGATGTTGCCGCCGATGGTCCAGCCGTGGATGTGGCAGACGCCGTTGGCGGGCACCGTCACGTTGCCCGACACATCGCCGTTGATCTCGTGGCCGTTCAGCTCGTCGCATACGGCATTGGTCACCACGCCGTGTGCCGGCGCCCCGACGCCGACCGCCGCGAGCCCGGACAGGCCAAGTAGAAGGATCCCGACAAGCGCTCGACGCATGGCATTCACCCCGTGAACCGGCCGCACGCGGGTCTCGGCTCTCGCACGGACACTAATCATCGGGCGATGGGCCGGCAACGATCTGCGTCCGCGTGACGACCGCGTCAGCGACGTCGGGGAACGCGCCCTCGACGAACCATGTCGAGCCGCTGCCCGCCAGGCGCGGGGTGCGGCCGCTGGCGTCGCCCAGCTGGTCCCGCCAGATCGCCAGCCTCGGTTCGAGGTCGAGGGCAGCGGGTTCGAGGTCGTTGCCGTTGTCGCCGCTGGGCCCGCCGAGCTCGTCCCACCGCCGGTACACCTCTGCGGTCGAGACAGCCACCGGCGGCGTGAGGAGCGTGTAGACCCGCCGCTCGAACGGCAGCGGTTCGACGACCTCGCCGACGCCCTTCACGCGCGCCCGGCCGCCCGTCAGGCAGAACGGCACGTCGGCACCAAGCGACAGCGCCACGGCAACGTCGGAGCACTCCGCCCACCGCAACACGGCCGCCGCGTCCGCCGACCCGCCGCCGAGCCCGGCGCCGACGGGGATGCGCTTCTCGAGCCGCACGAAGGCTTGACGGCCGACCGCCTCGAGCGCGCTCGTCACCAGCGTCGGCTCGAACGGCGCCGTGCGCACGAGCGGCACGAGCTCGATCCCGTCGCCGGGACCGAACACCAAGGTGTCCGACAGATCGAGCGTGGCCATCTCGGCATCGAGCAGGTGGTAGCCGTCGTCCCGCCGCCCGGTCACGCGCAGCGAGAGCGTCAGCTTGGCCGGGGCGTGCTCGACGCGCATCGGGTCAGTCTCGCCCACGCGTCGAGTGTGAGTTCCTCGGGGCGTGCCGAGGGCGCGACTTCGGCGTCGTCGAAGCAGTCCGGGTCGACGACGCCGGACAAGGACCGCCGCAGCATCTTCCGGCGCTGGCCGAAGCCCTTGTCGACAAGCGCGAACAGCGCGGCGCGCTCGACGTCGGCGAGAGGCGAGGCATGACGATCGAGGCGCACGAGCGCTGATTCGACGTTCGGTCGCGGAACGAACACGGACGCGGGCACGCGCCCGACAACTGCGGCCGACGCCCAGTACTCGACCTTCACCGACACCCCTCCGCGAGCGCCCGCACCCGCAGGCGCGGCCAGTCGTTCGGCGACCTCGCGCTGCACCATCACCAGCATCCGCTCGATGCCCGGTGCGCGCTCCAGCAGCTCCACGATCAACGGGGTGGCGATGTTGTACGGCAGGTTGGCGACGAGGACCCAACGGTCGTTCCCCAACAGCGCCGCCCAGTCGAGCCGGAGGGCGTCACCCTCGACGACGTCGACACCTGCGCCCTCCACCACGGTCCGCAACACCGGAACCAGGTACTTGTCGGCCTCGACGGCCGTGACCGACGCGCCGGTCTCGGCCAGGGCGAGCGTGAGCGACCCCAACCCGGCGCCCACCTCGATCACCCGGTCGCCCGCACCGACCTCTGCCAGCCGGGCGATGCGGCGCACGGTGTTCGGATCGGTGACGAAGTTCTGCCCGAGGGCCCTGCTGGGCCGGAGCTGATGCCGCTCGAGGAGGTCGAGCACCTCCCCGCGGGTGAGGGTCACACCCTCATTTCACCAACTGATGGTGACCTGCACGACTCCTTGGCTGAGCGGCGCCAGCTTCTCGAACACGTCCTTGGCCAGGTCGATGATCATTCCCTGCGCATAGGGGCCGCGGTCGCTGACCGTGCACTGGGCCGTCGCCCCGTTGGATGCATGGATGGTGACGACCGTCCCCATCGGCAACGTCTGGTGCGCGCAGGTGCCCGGCGGGGCGGCGTCGTACCAGGTGGCGCCGCCGCTCTGGCTGCGGCCCGACGGTGCGGCGCTCGAGCTGGGTGCGGAACCCGACGAAGGCTTGGCGGCCGGCTTGGCGGGCGCGGCGGCGGGCTTGGGCGCCGGCTTCACCGTCGTCGTCGTCCGGCGGGGCGCCGTCGTCGACGTGGTCGGGTGCACGGTCGTGGCGGCCCGGGCAACCGCTGTGGTCGACGTCGTGGCGGCGACCGTCGTCGGCGGGTCGGTGGGGGGCGGTGTGTCGGGCATGGCGGTGGCCGCCTCGACCTGGTGCGGTGGGCCGACGGCGGCGACGGTCAACTTGCCGCCCAGTGCGGCGGCGGGCGTCGACGGCGGAGGCGCCGAGGCACCCATCAGCGCGAGCGCCGGTACGCCGGCCATGGCCGCGCAGAGCGCCACAGGGACGGCAAGGCGCGCCTTGCTGAAGCCGCGTTTCGTCAGAACTCCACCTCTCGTGCAAAAACGCCGGGGCCGCCCGTCCTCCGCTTCCGTATTGGAAGCGCTCCCAGCGACGTCTCTGAGACGGCGAAGCTAAGAGAGCCTTCCTGTGGATTGCAAACTGGGCAAATCGCTCGAATCGGACCGCACTCAGGCGAGCCGGAAGACCCGCTCCGTGTTTTCCCAGGTCACGCCCTCGGTCTCGTCGACTGTAACGTTCGTTACGGCCGCGAGCGCCTCACCTACAACTTTCACCCAAGCCGGGCGGTTCGGCTGGCCCCGGTGGGGCACGGGGGCCAGGTACGGAGCGTCGGTCTCGACCAGCAGGCGGTCGAGCGGACACAAGGCCGCCGCCGCCCGCACGTCGTCGGCGTTCTTGAAGGTGACGATGCCGCTGAAAGAGAGGTGGGCGCCGGCGTCGAGGCCCCGCCTCGCCTCCTCCGGCCCGCCTGTGAAGCAGTGCAGCACGGTGCGCTCCGGCACGCCCTCGGCCTCGAGGACGGCGAAGGTGTCGTCCCAGGCCTCCCGCGTGTGGACGACAAGAGCGAGATCGTGTTCGTGGGCCAAGGCGATCTGCTGGGCGAAGACGCGGCGCTGCACCTCACGCGGCGAGTGGTCGTAGTGGTAGTCGAGACCGCACTCGCCGACGGCGACGACCTCGGGTTCGCGCAGCAGCGGGATGATGCCCTCGACGCCTTCGCTGGCGTCGTGGGGATGGACGCCGACCGTCGCCCACACACCGTCGAGCTGGCGTGCCACGTCGATCGCCTTGCGCGACTCCTCGGTGTCGGTGCCGATCGTGACGACGCGCTCCACGCCGTCAGCACGCGCCGCTTCGACGGCTTCAGCGCCGACGCCCTCGTACTGGACGTGGCAGTGCGAGTCGGCCCAGGCCACTCGGCGACTCAGTCGGCCTGTTTGCGCGGGAACAGCGGCTGGCCCTTCTCGACGGACAGCCCGCCGGGATAGCCGCCCCACGCCGCGGCGTCGGGCAGACGCTGGTCGGCGGGCGATCCCGACAACCCGATGCGGCGCCAGATCTCGGTCGTCGTCTTCGGCAGCGCCGGCCACGCCAGCACGGACACGATGCGCAGTGCCTCGAGCGCATCACCCATCACTGCATCGACCACCGGTCCCGGATCGGCCTTCCACGGCTCGTTGGTCTCCAGGTAGGCGTTGGTCTCGCGGATCAGCCGCCACGTGGCCTCCAGCGCCTCGTGGGGCGCGACGCGCTCCCACGCGTCCGCCGTCGCCGCATAGACGTCCGCCGCGATCGTCTGCAGCGGGCTGCCGTCCTGGGGCGCGGGACCGGCGCCCTCACACTTCTTGCCGACCACCGTCGCCACGCGGGACAGCAGGTTGCCGAGGTTGTTCGCCAGGTCGGCGTTGTAGCGGGCGAGCATGCCTTCCCATGAGAAGTCGCCGTCCTGGCCGAAGGTGATGTCGCGCAGGAACTCGTAACGCACGGCGTCGACGCCGAAGTCGTCGACCAGCTCGGCCGCCGTGATCTTGTTGGCCTTCGTCTTCGACATCTTCTCGCCGCTGACGAGCAGCCAGCCGTGGGCGAACACGCCCTTGGGCGGGTCGAGGCCGGCCGCCATCAGCATCGCCGGCCAGTACACGGCGTGGAAGCGGAGGATGTCCTTGCCGACGAGGTGGTAGTCGACCGGCCACCAGTAGTCGAAGCGCTCGTCGTCCTCGCCGTAACCGACGGCGGTGATGTAGTTGGGCAGGGCGTCGAACCATACCCACGCCACATGCGAGGGATCCCACGGGAGAGGGACGCCCCAGTCGAACGCGCTGCGGCTCATCGAGAAGTCCTGCAGTCCACCCCTGATGAACCCCAGCACCTCGTTGAGCCGCGTCTGCGGACGCACGGCCTCGGGATGCTGGTCGTAGTACTCGAGCAACCGGTCCTCGTAGCGCGAGAGCTTGAAGAAGTAGTTCTCCTCCCGCATCAGCTCGACGGGCCGGCCGGTGTGGATCGGGCAGCAGCCGTCGACGAGCTCGTCCTCGGTGTAGTACGCCTCGCACGCGACGCAGTAGAGGCCCTCGTACGTCCCCTTCTCGATGTCGCCGTTGTCGTAGATCTTCTGCATGAACGTCTGCACCGCCTTGTAGTGGCGGGGCTCGGTCGTGCGAATGAAGTCGTC
Source organism: Acidimicrobiia bacterium (assembly GCA_019243595.1). Classification (GTDB taxonomy): domain Bacteria; phylum Actinomycetota; class Acidimicrobiia; order Acidimicrobiales; family AC-14; genus CADDZP01. The sequence goes on along the minus strand of JAFAUA010000548.1, from coordinate 11,221 downwards.
GTACTGGATGTCGAGCAGATCGGCGGCCTCGCGGAACCTGACGCTGAAGCGGTCGGCCAGTTCCTGGGGAGAGATGCCCAGGTCGTCGGCCGCCTGCTTCTGCTTGAGCCCGTGCTCGTCGGTCCCGGTCAGGAAGAAGACGTCGTCGTCGAGCAGGCGGTGCCAGCGGGTGACGGCGTCGCCGACGACCGACGTGTAGGCGTGGCCGATGTGGGGTGCGTCGTTGACGTAATAGATCGGCGTCGTTACGTAGAACTTCCCCACGGTCGTACAGTACCGACGAGTCGAATGAAATCCGCCGGCCTCCCCCGCAGGATCGACCACCTCGGACGCATCGTCATCCCCGCCGAGCTACGCCGCCTTCTCGACATCAACGAGGGCGACTACATCCAGTTCTCGGCCGAGGACGGACGGGTGGTGATCGAGAAGCTCGAGGAGCGCTGCACCTTCTGCGGCGCGGCATCGGACCTCACTGAGTTCCGGTCGAAGCTGGTGTGCGCCGGCTGCAAGGCTGACCTGGCGGGCGCCGGCCCTCCTCCTACAGCCGAGTAGCGATCTCGTACACCGTCCGCTTGGGGACGCGCAGCTCCTTGGCGACGGCCGCCGTCGCCGTCTTCTTGTCGTCGCCCGCAGCCAGCCGGGCCCGGAGCGCGTCAGTGACCTCGTCGGTCGACGGCTTGGCCGGCGGTGCGGCGCCGCCGAGAACCAGCACATACTCGCCGCGCGGGTCCCGCTCGGCCAGGTGGTCTACGGCGCCCCCGAGTGTTCCCCGCCACACCTCTTCATGGAGCTTGGTCAGCTCGCGCACGATCGTGACGCGGCGCAAGGGCCCGAGGGCCTCGGCCAGCTCGGCGACGGTTTGGCGGACCCGGTGCGGCGCCTCGTAGAGAATCGTCGTGCGCTGCTCACCCCGCAGCGCCTCGACACGCTCCGCCCGGCCACTGCCCTTGCGGGGCAGGAAGCCCTCGAAGGTGAACCGTCCGGTCGGGAGCCCGCTGACAACGAGGGCGGCGATCGCCGCCGACGCGCCGGGCACGACCTCGACGTCGTACCCCGCGGCCGTCGCCGCCGCCACCAGCCGCTCGCCTGGATCGGAGATCCCCGGAGTCCCCGCGTCGGTCACGACCGCGACCCGCTCTCCTCGCTCGAGCCGACCGAGCACGCCGCGAACTTGCCGCGCCTCGCTGTGGTCGTTGACCGTGATCAGCGCCGGTGACTTGATCCCGGCATGAGTGAGCAGCTTGCGAGTCCGTCGGGTGTCCTCGCAGGCGATGGCGTCGGCGGCCGCCAGCGCGTCAACGGCGCGCGGCGACAGGTCGGCCAGATTTCCGATCGGCGTGGCAACGATGACCAACGCGCCACCCATGCCCTACTCCTTGATCTCGAGCTGGTCGCCGACCTGGAGCTTCCAGCGGTCGAACGCTCCAGCCTCCGCCTCGAGGACGCGGGGCGCACGCGGCGACGGCCGCGTCATCCGCAGCGGCTTCAGGCAGACGATGCGGCGCACGGTCATGTCGCTGTCGCAGAAGGCGACGTCGAGGGCGAAGCGCATGCCGAGGCTGTGCACACCCATCCGCGCCGCAGGCAGGAGCAGGGCGCCGTCGACACCCTCCCGGCCGAGGAGGCCCTTGCGTCGCGACTTGCGGGACTGGGCGATCTCGAGGGCTGCGAGCACCTCGCCGTCGCGCAACAACCACGCCATGGGTCAGACGTTGAACCTGATCTCGAGGACGTCGCCGTCCTTCACCTCGTAGTCCTTTCCCTCGACGCGGAGCTTGCCGGTTTCCTTCGCCTTCTGCCAGGAGCCGACCTCCACGAGCTCCTCGTAGGCGATGACCTCGGCGCGGATGAAGCCGCGCTGCAGGTCGGTGTGGATCACGCCCGCCGCCTCGGGCGCCTTGGCGCCGGCACGGAACGTCCAGGCCCGCGACTCCGTGTCGCCGGTTGTGAGAAACGTGCGCCGGCCGAGGAGGTGGTAGGCGGCGCGGGCGACGCGGGGCAGCGCGCCTTCACCCAGCCCCAGACCTTCGAGCAGCTCGGTGCGCTCCTCTGCAGGCAGCTGGGCGGCCTCGGCCTCGAGCTGAACACTGACGCCCAGGACATCGGCGGCGTCGCCGAACTCGTCCTGAACGGGCTTCACGAGCGCGTCGGCGTCGCCGAGCTGGTCCTCACCCATGTTCACCACCGCCAGCACGGGCTTGTTCGTCAGCAGGAAGAACGGCCGCAGCGCGGCCCGCTCCTCGGCGTCCAGCGACGACCGGTAGACGGGAGTGCCCTCCTCCAACTCGGCGAGCGCCTTCTCCATAACCGAGATCGCACCGGCCAGGGACTTGTCGCCCTTGGAGGCCCGACGGTGCTTGTCGAGCTGCGACTCCACGGTGGCGACGTCGGCCAGCACCAGCTCAAGCTCGAGCGTGTGCAGGTCCTCGAGGGGGTCCGTCCCCCCGATGACATTGGGATCCTCGAACGCCCGCAAGACGAGCACCATGGCGTCGACGTCGCGGATCCCGCCGAGAAAGCGGTTGCCGAGTCCCTCTCCCGTCGCCGCCCCTGCGACCAGCGCGGCGATGTCGACGAACTCCACGTGCGTGTACACGAGCTTCTTGGAGTGACTCAGCTCACCGAGCACCTCGACGCGGCGGTCGGGCACCTCGGCCACGCCGACGTTGGTCTCAGTCGTCGCGAACGGATGGGCGGCGACTGTGGCATCGCCGCCGGTGAGGGCATTGAACAACGACGATTTACCGGCGTTGGGAAGCCCGACGATGCTCAGGCGCTCCACCGGGTCAGGGTAACTGCCTGCGATAAGTTCGCCTCCATGTCGAAGCGCACGGCCAAGCGGAAGGCCCGGTCCCGCCGCAAGAAGGCCAACCACGGCAAGCGGCCCAACGTCGGCCGTCGCTGACCGCTAGCCCTCGGGGCTCATGCTCGACCACGTCTTCATGGACGCCATCGGCGCCCTTCGTGAGGCGTTCGACAGCGCCCTGCTCGAGCGTCACGCCCAAGAGGAGCGGCTGCAGGTCGACGTTCTGCTCGGTGACGTCAACTGGGAGACGTCCTACAGCCTTCCGGGCGAGGGCGTACCGCCGCGCGTGGTTGCCGAGATCACCCTCGAGTGGCCGACGTGGAGCCAATCGGCTTACCGGTCCTGGCGCATCGGCGAGGAGTTCGACGAGCCGCCGGAGATCGACGTCGAGGTCGTCCTGCGCGTGCAACGGCTCGCGGGCGTTCCGGAGCCATCGGCTGTGGTCGGCATCCTGCCCGAAGAGGGTCCGGCGCTCGGCGACGAGCCGCTGACTCGCTCGGCGCCCACCGTCGAGCACCTCTATGACCTGGAGCTGCGGCCGATCGAGACGGCGATCGAGGTCTCCTACGAGGGCGTCTGCGCCCTCAGCGAGCCGGCACTCGGCGAATCGGCATCGCTCGCCACCGACTTCGGCGCCCTCGGCGGATGGATCGCCTCCTCACTCGTGAAGCTCGCCGACCTCAAGCTCGAGTTCCGACCGCCCGACGAGGTGATGTAGGCCGTCACTCGCCCGGCAGAACGGCGCGCTTGATCGCCCGGACGACGGTGCGGTCGCCGTCGCGGGAGACATCGACCTGGTCGGCCAGGGTGCTGACGAGGAACAGGCCGCGGCCTTCGTCGGAATCGGGATCGGGGACCTCGTCCATCGGACGCCAGTCGAAGCCGCGCCCGTCGTCGGACACCTCGAGGACGACGGCGTCAGCATCGGCCCATGCCCGCACCGACAACGATCCCGGCGCGCCGCTGCCGAAACGAACGGCGTTGGTGCACAGCTCCGAGACGACCAACAGCAGGTCATCCGCGTCGGCCGGGTCGAGTCCGAGATGCTCCAACCAGTCGGCGAACAGGTTGCGGGCGAGCGGCACAGTGACGGCGTTCGGCGAGAACTGATACTCGAACGGGCCCGACAGCGTCCTGGGTCCCGGCGCCGGCGTGCGCCGCCGGAGGACGAGCGCGAGCGAGTCGTCGCTGCGCATGGCGCCCGACAGCGCCCGCTCAACGAGCGCCCGGGCGAGCGGCCCGGCCGGGTAGCCGGCGGCGTCGCTCGCCGCCGCGGCGAGGGCGTCAAGGCCGTCGAGGATGTCCTTGGTCGCCTCGACGATTCCGTCCGTGTAGAGCACGAGAACGTCGGAGCGGTCGAGGGTGAACGACACCACTTCGTCGGACCCGGCGCCCGGCCAACCGATCGGAATGCCCGGCGCGGTGACGAACCGCGTCTTGCCCTCCGAGGAGACGACCAACGCCGGTGGGTGACCGGCACCGACGAGCTCCACGGTGCCGTCGTCGGGTCGGTAGCGGGCGATGATGGCCGTGGCCGCCAGGTCGGGGCTCTGGGCCGAGACCAGCACGTCGGCCCGCGACACGAGGCGGCTCATCGGGCACCCGTCGAGCGCGAGCAGCCGCAGGGCATGCGTGACGCTCATGGCGTCCTTGGTGGCCCCGACGCCCTTGCCCACCACGTCGACGACGACCAGGTGCAGCGCGCCGTCGGGCAACACCACCCAGTCGTAGAGGTCTCCTCCCGTCGGGGCGCTGGGGTCGGCGGGCAGGTAGAAGACGCCGAGCTCGGCGGCCTCGACCTCGGGGATCACAGGGCGCACGGCGTCCTGCAGCTGGTGCACGACCTCGCGCTGGGTCGCCTCCAGTTCGGCCAGCCGGTTCACGGTCCGCAAGTTCTCGAGGGCGGCGCCGAGGTGGGCGGTGAGGGCGGTCACCGCGGCCTGGGCCCGCTCATCGAATCGCTCGGGCTCGGGGTGACCGAGGACAAGGGCGCCGTAGGCGGCGCCGTCCGACGACAGCACCGGCACGGCCAGGTAACTGACGACCTCGTCGTAACCGGCGTAGGGACGGAGGCCGCGGAACCTGGTGACCTCACGGATGTCGTCGGCGCGGACGCCCTGGTGGCCGGCGGCGACGCCGGCGAACAGCAGGGCGGCGGCCGCGCCGGCGAACTCCTCGACGACGTACCGAGGGCACCCGACGATCTGCTGCACGCCGCCGCCTTCGGTGGGAGCCGCCACGTAGGCGGCGAACGACGCGCCCGTCAGCGACCGCGCCGCCTCGGCGACCCAGCTGAGCTTCGACGCGAGGTCGCGTCCGCCGTGCACAGCGCGCGCCGCCTCGGCCAAGAGGCCGACGTCGCCGGTGACGACGGGCGGATTCTCGGGAACGAGCCGCTCGTCGGCCATCGGGCGGAGAGTACCGGGTAGGCGGCTCCGGGCAGCCGGCCGCTCCTACACTCGACGGGTGCAGTCGACAGCGGGCGAGGTGGGAGCCGTGACCGGTCCTGTCAAGGCCGCCCAGGCCTGGATCGAGGCCGTGCAGCTGGGCCGCTACGACACCGCGTGGGCGATGACCGATGCGCGCATGCGGCTCGTGCGCGCCCAGGCGTGGATCTGGAACAACCGCAAGGACGAGGACATCAAGGCCTGCAACCGCGACGAGCTGGCCCGGGCGCTCGCCGAGGCACGGCCCGATCACGCGCTGTGGGGCGACTTCGCGGCGACCGAGCTCCACCAGACCCAGGGCGTGTACGGGACCTTCCGTCCCGAGAACTGGGGCGCTTCCACAAACCCGAGCGCCGCAGGCCCCGACTTCTCCCTCGTCCTGTTCGCCCACCTCAGCGGCGACCCGCTGATCCTCAGCGACCGTCCGCCGGTGTTCAGCATGGCGTTCCTGATGCACGCCGCCGATGGCGGCTGGCAGCTGGCCAGCTTCTCCGACGTCCTCCCGACGCCCGGGTGGCCGCCCAAGCTGTAGTTCCCCGAAATCCTCTTGTCCTCGGCAGGGCGTGGTGTACGGTCACCCGGACGAACGAGGGGGGACTATGGAGTCGTTCGGCGCCTATACATCCCGTACCAACGGCACCGCCGTGGTTTCCGTCCGCGGTGACGTCGACCTCTACACGGCGCCCCATCTGTGGGAGACGATCGACGAAGCCATCACCGACGTCCCCCACGAGCTGGTCGTCGACCTGACCGGCGTTCGCTTCGTCGACTCGACCGGGCTGAGCGTGCTGGTGCGCGCCCAGAAGCGCCTGCGCCCCGTCGAGGGAACCGTCGTCGTCCGAGGCGCCAACGAGCGCGTCTCTATGACGCTCGAGGTCACCAAGCTCAACACGGTTCTGACCGTCGAGCGCTAGCTCGACGGCGCGATCTACCCGTTCTTCGGTAGATCCTTGAACGCGGTGGTCTTGTCGTTGTTTGGCTCCTTCGGGAGCCCGAGCACGCGCTCGCCGATGATGTTGTGCTGGATCTCGTCGGTGCCGCCGTAGATCGAGGGGCCGGGCGAGAACAGCGCCATCTCGGTCAGGATCCCGGCGAAGGGGTTGCCGGTCGCCTCATCGAGAACCTTGCGGTCGTCAGGCGTGTAGGCGTGCAGGGTGCCGAGCGGTCCGAGGATGCGCAGGCCGAGGTCGCGGGAGAGTCGGAGGATGCGGCTCATCGACAGCTTGGCGATGTTGCCGATGCCGGGGATGTCGGCGGCGCCGCTCGCCTTCAACGCCTTCGAGCGCAGGTTGGTCATGCGGGCGATCTCGTTGAGGGTGTGCAGCTCCATGAGGTCCTGGCGCACCGTCGGCTCGGTGATCTTGCCATTCCCCTTGGCCAGCTCCACGAGGAGCTTCTCGGCGTTGGCAAACATGCCTGTCGACCCCGACCGGTCGCGCCGGGTGACGAAGTCGCCCGCTCGCTTGGTCAGGTTGCCCATCACGGTGCCGGGAACGGCCGCGCCGCCGGCGGCGTTGCCGCCACCCGCGCCTAGGCCAGCACGTTCGAAGGCGAGCGTCGTGTTGGCGACGGCCCACCCCTTGTTGACCCCGCCGATGCAGGCGTCGTCGGCGACACGCGCGTCGGTGATGAACACCTCGTTGAACAGGGCTCGGCCGGTCATCTCGCGCAACGGGCGAACCTCGACGGCGTCGCCCTGGTGCATGTCGAAGGCGAAGTAGCTGATGCCGCTGTGCTTGGGGACGTCGGCGTCGGTGCGGGCGAGCAGCATGCCGAGGTCCGCCGCCTGGCCGCCCGACGTCCACACCTTCTGGCCGTTGATGACCCACTCCTCGCCATCCTTGATGGCGCGGGTCTGAAGGCCGGCGAGATCGGACCCGGCGCCCGGCTCGCTGAACAGCTGGCACCACGCCTTCTGGCCGGTGACGATGTCGGGGAGGTAGCGCTGCTTCTGCTCGTCTGTTCCGTGCGTATAGATCGTCGGCCCGGCCAGAAGAAGGCCGAGGCCGCCCGGCGGCCCGAGGGCGCCGAACTCGGCGATGGCCTGGCTGACGCGCACGCCGTCGCCGCGTGACATGCCCTTTCCAAAGCTGTCCTCCGGCCACGTGGGCACTGCCCAGCCCGAGTACGCCAGCCGTTCCCACCAGTCACCGACGCTGAGGTCGGGGTCCCAATTCTCCTCCAGCCAGGCCGTGACCTCGGTGGTCACGTCCTCGCCCGTGCGACGCGCGGTGTCGGTCATGAGCCCAGTCCAGCGAAACTTGACCGCGCGGTCAAGTTGGCGCCTCGGTAGTCAGAATGAACAGGTCTCGAACCAGAGGTCGACGTGGCCGTCGGGTTCGCCGCTGTAGTTGATGCTGATCTCCTCGCCCGCCTCGATGGGATGCACCGCGGTGTAGGTCACGACGCCAGCGTCGTGGTCGTGGTCGTAGCGGGCGTTGGGTTGCCACGAGTGGTTGTAGAGGCTGCCGTAGCCGAGGGCAATAGCGCACTCGTCGTCGGTCCACTCGAAGCAGTAACCGGAGAGACCGAGCTCGGCGACGGCATCGGCGGCGACGAGGAGCACCGGACACTCCTCGATCACTTCTCCCGCTTCGAACGCGCGGGCTGCGAAGACGCCTCGGCCGTGCGTCGCCGACGGCGCCACGAATACGTCGCCTGCGCTGGTCCTGGCAATGATCGACATTGCCAATGGCTTACCCGCGCCAGCGGCAACGTACGACATTGCCCACCCAGACAATCCTCCGAAAGCCCGAGGACGTTTTCTCAGGGAGCAGCAGTACGTTTGAGGCGATGAAGTACGGCGGCACGCCGACCGCAGTGCTGGGCGGCGTCGAGCCCGAGGACGGCGCCGCACCGCCGGACGGTCCCAGCAGGCGCCGCCGAGCCTGGCCCATCCTGGCCGCCGTAGGTGTCGTTGCCGTGGCGGCGCTCGCCTGGGCCCTCGTGCACGACTCGTCCAAGCCGTCGGTGAGCAAGGCCGACGTCGGCAAGATCGCCGACAGCAAGGTCGGCGCCGCCGTGAACAGTCTCAAGAACCAGCCGGCCGCGGGCGTCACCATCTTCAACCAGGTGCGGCCGGCGCTCGTGGTCATCGAGTCCGACAGCATCGGGCGCAGCAAGGACACGGCACTCGGCTCGGGCGTCATCATCAACACCCAGGGCCAGATCCTCACGGCCCTCCACGTCGTACAGGACGCCGGCTCGATCAAACTCACCTTCGGTGATGGGTCCCAGTCGGCCGCCACCGTCCAGTCGACCGACCCCGACCACGACATCGCCGTGCTCAACGCGGCCCAGCCACCGGGGGTCATCGTGCCTGCGGTGCTCGGCGGCGGGGTCCGGGTCGGAGACCAGACCTTCGCCCTCGGTCATCCCCTCGGGCTCGTCGACTCGCTGACGGCCGGGATCATCTCGGGCCTCGACCGCTCCTTCCCGCTCCCCAACGGAAAGACGATCGACGGCCTCATCCAGTTCGACGCACCCGTGAGCCCCGGCAACTCCGGTGGACCACTGCTCAACACGAAAGGTCAGGTGATCGGCATCGTGACCGGTCTCGCCAACCCGTCCGGCAACGAGGACAACGTCGGCATCGGCTTCGCCGTCCCCATCGGCGCCGCCGGCCGCGCCGCAGGAGCGCCCCCCCAGTGACCACTCGGAGATCCCGTTCGGCGAAGTCCCCGGACACCTCGCTCGAGGAGGTCCTGTACCAGGTCAAGCGCGTGATCGTCGGCCAGGACGCGCTGCTCGAGCGCATGCTGATCGCCCTGCTCGCGCGCGGCCATGTCCTCGTCGAAGGCGTTCCGGGCTTGGCCAAGACGCTCGCCGTCAAGTCGCTGGCCGGCGCCATCGGCTGCGAGTTCCAGCGCGTCCAGTTCACGCCCGACCTGGTCCCCGCCGACATCGTCGGCACCCGCATCTACAACCAGAAGCTCGGCGAGTTCCAGGTCGCCCTCGGCCCGATCTTCGCCAACCTCGTGCTGGCCGACGAGATCAACCGGGCCCCGGCCAAGGTGCAGAGCGCGCTGCTCGAGGCGATGCAGGAGCACCAGGTGACGATCGGCCGCGAGACCCATCAGCTGCCCGACCCCTTCCTCGTCATGGCCACCCAGAACCCGATCGAGTCCGACGGCACCTATCCCCTGCCCGAGGCCCAGGTCGACCGCTTCATGCTCAAGGTCCTCGTCGACTACCCGTCGCCCACCGAGGAGTTCGTGATCGTCGAGCGCATGGTGGGCGCCGTCGACACGGTGCAAAGCGTGATCGGCACCGCCGAGCTGGCCGCCCTGCAGAGCGCCACCCAGGAGGTGTACGTCGACCCGGCGCTGATCGAGTACTCGGTCCGCGTCGCCACCGCGACCCGTGACCTGGCCGCCGTCAACCTCAAGGACCTGGCCCGCTTCGTCACCTACGGCGCCAGCCCGAGGGCGTCGATCAACATGGTGCTCGCCGGCCAGGCCCTCGCCCTGCTCCGGGGGCGCGACTACGTGCTGGGTGGCGACGTCACCGCCGTCGCCCCCGACGTGCTCCGCCACCGCCTGGTCCTCTCCTACGAGGCGCTGGCCGAGGAGGTCACTGCCGACGACATCATCGCCCGCGTGTTGCAGGTGATCCCTGCCCCCGACGTGACGCCAGCAGAAGGACAGCGCCGCGGCGAAGAAGACCAATGGATGCAGCGCCCCCGCTGACACCTGACCGCGTCCTGCGCCGCCTCGAGTGGCGCGTCATCCGGCGCCTCGACGGGCGGCTCCAGGGCGACTACCGCACGCTGGTCCGCGGGCAGGGCACCGACTTCCGGGACCTTCGCGAGTACGAGGCCGGTGACGACGTGCGCCACGTCGACTGGAACGTCACCGCCCGCATGGACGCCCTGTATGTGCGCGAGTTCACCGAGGACCGCGAGCTCACGGCATGGCTGCTTCTCGACCGCTCGCCCTCGATGGGCTTCGGTCCCGTCGACCGCACCAAGCAAGCCCTTCTCCGCGACTTCACGACGACGGTCGCCCGCCTGTTGATCCGCAACGGCAATCGGGTTGGCGCGCTCGTCTACGACAACGACGTTTCCCGCACGATCCCGCCTCGGCAGGGCCGCGACCAGGTGCTCCTGCTGCTCCACGACCTGTTGCAGCCAGTCGACGCCAACGGACAGGTCACCGACCTGCGCCGCCTGCTCGAGCGAGCGGCCCGCGTGATCAGGCGGCGCTCCCTGATCGTTCTCGTGTCGGACTTCATCACCGAGCCGGGATGGGAGAAGCCGCTCGCCCGGCTCAACGAGCGCCATGAGGTCGTCGCCGTGCGGTTGTTCGACCCGCGCGAATACGACCTCCCAGACGCCGGGCTGATCGCCGTGCAGGACGCCGAGACCGGCGAGCAGCTCCTCGTCGACTCGAGCGACCCCGAGTTCCGGCGCCGGCTGCGGCGCGCGGGCGAGGACCAGGCCATCGCCGTGCGGGACGCGGCACGAGCCGCGGGCGTCGACCTGCACGTCATCTCCACCGACGACGATCTGGTCGACGCCTTCGTGCGCATCGTCGAGTCACGCAGGCGGCTTCGGCGCCGATGATGTTCGCGGCACCGAAGATGTTCGTCTGGCTGCTGGCCATTCCCGCGGTCGTGTACTGGTACGTGCGCGTCCAGCACCAGCGGGCCGCACGTGCCCAGGCTCTCGCCGGCGAGGGGCTGGTGACGACGGGAGCAGCCGTCGCAACTCGACGATGGCGGCACCTCCCGTTCGCTCTGCTGGTCGTGGCTCTGACGGTGCTCGTCGTCGGACTCGCTCGACCGTCGACGACCGTGCGCACACCTCGTCGACAGGGCACCGCCATCGTCGCCCTCGACGTCTCGAACAGCATGCGCGCCACCGACGTGAAGCCGAGCCGCATCGAGGCGGCCAAGGCGGCTGCCCGCTCGTTCGTGAATCAACAGCCCACCGCGGTTCGGATTGGCGTCGTCGCCTTCGGCGACGGGG
>JAFAUA010000526.1 GCA_019243595.1 Acidimicrobiia bacterium | reverse complement strand
GCCGTCGCCGGATCCGCAGTGCTGTTCGCCCTCGTCCACGTGACGGTCTACGGCTGGTGGGTGCTGCCGATCGACCTGGCCGCCGGCTTCGTGCTGTCCTGGCAACGCTGGGCCACCGGGTCGTGGAAGGTCCCGGCCGTTACACACGTTCTCGCCAACCTACTGGTGGTGCTCTGAGTGATCCGACGTCTCCTTCTCATCGTCGCCGTCGTCGCCGTCGTCGGCACCGCGCTCGCTGCGTGCGGTGACTCGTCCAAGACGATCACCATCGGCGCGCTGTACCCCCGGACCGGGTCGCAGGGTTCGGGCGGCACGAACGAGTTCCGTGGCGTTGAGCTCGCGGCCGACTGGGCCAACAACGCCAGCATCGCCAGGGGCACGAAGATCAAGCTGGCGTCGGTCGACGCGGCACGCGCCGAGCAGGTACCCGACGCCATGGATGCGCTGGCCCGCCGGGGGGCCTCGATCGTCATCGGCAGCCATGGCAGTGCCATCTCGGCGGCTGCCGCTCGCGAGGCGACGGTCAAGAAGCTGGCGTTCTTCGAGACCGGTGCCGTCGGACAGACCGCACCCGAAGACAGCAACGGCACCAACTTCTTCCGCATGGCGCCGATGGGCGCCAACCTGGGCCGGTCGGCCATCGACTTCGTGCAGGACCAGCTCGCGTCCAAGCTGCCCGCCCACGGGCCGCTGCGCTACGGCGTCGCCTATGTCGACGATCCCTACGGACGGGCCGTCGCCCAGGGCGCGCTCGACACGATCAAGGAGCGGGGACTCGACCTCGTCGGCTCGTTCGCCTACGACGCCAACGCCAAAGACTTCTCGCCGGTCGCGGCGCGCATCGCCGCGGCCCACCCCGACGTTCTCTTCTCGGCGGCCTACGTCGACGACGGCGTCGCCGTGCGAAAGGCGTTGGTCGCCGCCCACACACCGCTGCTGGCGGCGATCGGCACCAGCTCGAGCTACTGCATGCAGGCGTTCGGCAACGCCCTCGGCCCCGACGCCGTCGGCCTGTTCGCGTCAGACAAGCCCGACGCCGCCGACGTGAACGCCTCCGCCCTCACGCCCGAAGGCCGTCACATGCTCGACTGGGCCAGCAAGCGCTACCAATCGATCTGGCACCAGCCGATGGACGCCGCCGCTCTCTCGGGCTTCTCGAACGCCTACGCCCTGTTCGTCCACGTGCTCCCCCAGGCCGGCAAGCTCACCGTGCCCGACGTGGCCAAGGCCGCCCTCGCCGTCAAGCTGCCGCAGGGCTCGCTCGCCAACGGCGGCGGCCTCGACCTGGCCCCACCGGGGGCCGTCGACGCCGGCGGCAACCGGCGCGCCGCGGGCGTGATCGAGGAATGGATCGCGCCGGGCAAGAAGGCCACCGTGTGGCCGCCCGCCTTCGCCGAGCACCCGGTGGAGGCTCTGCCGCTCGCGTAGGGGACCTATGCCGACACTGCGCAGACTGGGGGCCGCCGTGGGAGCCAGCTTTGTGCTCGTCCTGCTCGCGGCCGCGCCGGCCGACGCCCACACGATCACAGGTGTGACGCCGACCAACTACAAGAGCGAGGTCGTCGCCGTGAGCCCCCCGCTCCCGGGTGTGCACGTGCGCCTCCTCGATCTCGGCAACCGCGTGGAGCTCACCAACACCGGGGCCGCCGACGTCGTCGTGCTCGGCTACCAGGGCGAGCCCTACCTCAGAGTGGGACCGGGCGGCGTGTACGAGAACAGCCGGTCGCCGTCGGTTGCCCTCAACAAGGTGACGGCGACGACGAGCGCATCCACGACGACAACCGTCGCACCCGACAACGCGACTGCCCTCGCCCCGCCGTCATGGCGCCGGACCGGGGGGGGCCGGTCGGTGCGCTGGCGCGACCGCCGCACCCGCTGGGAGGGACCGGCTCCGGCGGTCGTCCGGGGCGCTCCGAGCCAGACGCACGTCGTCATTCCGGAGTGGCTCATCGGGCTTCAGCGCGGCGACGTCGCGGCGACGGTCTCGGGCCGCATCACTTACGTGCCCGGGCCCAGCCCCGTGCCCTGGCTGCTGATTTCTGGTGTGCTCCTCGTCGCCATCGCGGGCGGCGGATTGTTGCGCAGGTGGGGCCCGCCGCTCAGCGCTGTCATGGCTCTGCTTGTTGCTGTCGACGTGGTGCACAGCTTCGGCATCTCGGCGGCGTCGCACGACCCGGTGCTGACGCAGGTCAGCCGAGTGGTGCTCGGCGGCATCGTCGCCACCTTGGGGTGGATCGTCGGGGCGGCCGCCATCGGGCCCCTTCAGGACGAACGCGAGGGCGGAGTCGTCGGCGCGGCCGTGGCCGGCTTCCTGCTGGCGGCGTTCAGCGGCGTCGGTGATTTCAGCGTGCTGACGCGCTCGCAGGTGCCGTTCGCCTTCTCGGCTTCAGGTGCGCGTGCGGCGGTCGCGGTGACGATGGGCGCCGGCTTCGGCCTCGCCCTCGCTGCCCTTGTCGTCCTCCGCCGTCACCCTGAGCTCAGGGCGACCGAGGCGTCCGACCCGTCGTCGGACTAACCGCAGTCGTCAGTCGACGACGAGGCGGCTGGTCAGCTGCTCCCGACGCTCCTCGAACTCGTCGATGGAGATGGCGCCGTCTTCGAACCGGCGGTGCAGATCGGCGAGGGCATCGAGCAGGGCGTCCTGGTCGCCGGCGGGGGCCTGGGCGGGTTCCTCCTCGCCCTTGCTCTCCTGGCGTGCGGCGCGCTTCTCGGCCTTGATCTGTGCCTTTTCCTTCTTGTCGCGCTCCCGCTGGAGCTTCCCGAACGTCGTGCGACGGTTGGCCATGGCTTCCCCTTACCCGTCGACGGCGGCAGCTACCGCGCTCGCCGTCGAATTCGCGAGGAGGACGCGGCGACCGAGGTCCTCGGATCCAGCCACGCGTCACACTCCTCTACTCGTACGAGTGGCCGCTCTCGGACTGTGTCGACGAGATCGGCCGTCAGCCGGGCGCTCCGGCTCGACCTCTCCACTCTACCGTGACCGGCCCTTTAGCCCCGGGTCATGGTGACGCTGAACCCCGCCGTGAACTGGTCGTCTGGCGCGACGAGGCGGCACTCGCCTGTGACGAGGGCGTTGGTGGGAGCGGTCATCGGCTCCAGGCAGCCGAAGGAGGCGTCGGCCGGCGAGTACACCTGGGCGAACGGGTAGCCCTCCTCCATCTCGACGATGACCGCCCGATCGTCGGTCACGAGGGCGAGGCGCCGGTCGGCGCCCAGGGCGTACAGGTCGTCGTACGACCGGTCGCCGAGCGGGAGCTCCTCGGACCGCTGGGGTTCAGTGCGGCCCGTCGGCAGGCCGTGCCCGTCGAGGATGTGGTGGTCGCAGGCCGGCAGCCGGAGGTGGGTCTCCGCCCGCGAACCTGGCAGTGCCAAGTACGGGTGCCACCCGAAGGACACCGGCACCGCACGGTCTGCGGTGGGCGAGATCGTGGTGTGCACGTCGAGGCGGCCGGGCGAGACCTCGAGCTCGAGGATGATCTCGTGGGGGAACGGAAAGGCCCGCAATAGGTCGGGGCGGGCGCCGTAGTCGAACCGGGCCCGAGCCGTCGCGTCGTTGATCGCGGTGACGTCCCAACCAGCTTGGGCCGTCATCGTGCCGTGGATCGGCAGCCCGCGGCCGTCGTCGTGCAGGTCGACACCGCTGAGGTCGACGTCGACCCCCGCGATCTCGTAGTGGCGTCCGCCGAGGCGGTTCGCCCAGGGCGCCAAGAGCGGCAGGCCGATCACGTGCCCATCGCGGTAGGCGTCGAGCCCGCCGGGCAGGACCAGGAGCTCATCGCCGTCGTGGCGAAGCGAGATCCCCACCATGCCCAGGTCGGGCAGGAACGTGGCCTCGGTCCCGCCCGCCCGCAGCCGCAGCTCGGCCCCTTCCGCCATCGGCCACATTCTCGTCGCGGCCGGGACCAACGGCGGCATCCGCGGTGTTGAACATGTCGACCGAACGTGAGAAGGAGGGGCCGTGGCCCCCAAGGCAGAGAAGATCCAGAAGACCGACGAGCAGTGGCGCCAGGAGCTGACGCCCGAGCAGTACCGGGTGTTGCGCGAGGCCGGCACCGAGCGCGCCTTCACCGGCGAGCTGTGGGACGTTCACGACGACGGCGTCTACCGCTGCGCGGGCTGCGGTGCCGAGCTGTTCGGCTCGGACGCCAAGTTCGACTCCGGCACGGGCTGGCCCAGCTTCTTCGAGCCCGCCGACGACGATGCCGTCGAGACGGCCCGCGACTGGAAGATGGTCATCCCCCGCACCGAGGTGCGTTGCAGCCGCTGCGGCGGGCACCTGGGACACGTGTTCAACGACGGCCCCAACCCGACCGGCAAGCGCTACTGCATCAACTCCTGCGCCCTGCAGCTCGACAAGAGCTGACCGGGCCTAGCCGCCCGCGAGCTCGAGCAGCTTGGTCGTCGTCCGCCAGTTGCGGGCGGTGGCGACCACGCCGAGCTTCTTCTCGACGACCATGTTGTTGAGGTTGGCCCGGCCGTAGCCGTTGGGGAGGTGGAGGTAGGCCTCCGTGCCCTTCACGGCGACCTCCTCGTCGCCCCAGTCGGCGCCGGTCAGGGCCTTCACCTTGGCGGCCGCCGGTTTGGTGGCGAGGAACACCATGT
>JAFAUA010000519.1 GCA_019243595.1 Acidimicrobiia bacterium | reverse complement strand
GTGTCGACCTCGGTGACCGCGGCGAGGGCGGCGCGCGTGCGCTGGTCGTCGAGGCGACCGGCGAGGAGGAGGTGGGTGTCGACGGCGCGGCCGAGCGCCTCGAGGAGATACGCCTCGCGGATGCTGCCGCCACCGAGGTTGCGGTCAGGCGGCTCGGCCGAGATCCAGAGCGCCTTCACGCTGTTGGCTGCCGAGACCGACGGCGTACGGTGGCATCCCGATGTCGCCTGCTGTGCTCCACGTCAGCCAGACCACGTGTGCAGGCGTCGCCCGGTGCGTGCTCGATCTCGCCGGTCACCAGGTGCAGCAGGGGTGGGAGGTGACGGTTGCGACGCCCGAGACCGACGGGCTTGCCGGATCGGTCCGTGCTCTGGGCGGCGCGCATCACGTCTGGGCGGCGACGCGCTCGCCGATGCCCTCCAGTGTCGGCGAGGCCGCGTCGCTGGCACGCATCGTGACGCGGGTGAACCCGGATGTCGTGCACTTGCACTCCTCGAAGGCGGGATTGATCGGCCGCCTTGTCATCCGCGGGCGCATCCCCACACTGTTCCAACCCCACGGTTGGTCGTTCCTTGCCGTGAGCGGCATGCGCAGCAACGCCGCGAAGGCCTGGGAGCGGTTCGCGGCACGGTGGACGACGACGCTGCTGTGCGTCAGCGAGGCCGAATCGCGCGAAGGCAAGGCGGTGGGGATAGAAGCTCGTTTCGAGGTCCTGGCGAATGCGGTCGACGTTGACCGCTTCCATCCCTCCGACGATAGGGCCCGAGCTGAGGCCCAGCGCCGACTGGGGTTGAACGGCGGTCCGCTCGTCGTGTGCGTCGGGCGGTTGGCGTACCAGAAGGGCCAGGACATTCTCCTGGCCGGGTGGGCGCGGATTCGTGAACAGGTCCCGACGGCGCAGCTGGCCATCGTGGGCGATGCCCGTCCGGGTGATGGCCTCCAACTGCCAGAGGTGATTCCGATGGGCGTGATCATCGCGGGCGCGCGGACCGACATTCCCGACTGGCTCACCGCCGCAGATGTCGTCGTGCTTCCCTCACGTTGGGAAGGCATGTCGTACGTGATGCTCGAAGCCATGGCGAGCGGTCGCTCCGTGGTCGCGACCGACGTCGGCGGGGCGCGCGAGGCGGTGGGTGCCGAGGACGACAGGACGGCGGGCGTGCTGGTTCCGCCGGAGGACCCCGACGCGCTGGCGGCGGCCACCGTCGCACGACTTCTCGACCGCGATCTTGCTGGTCGCGAAGGAGCAGAGGGAGTGGCGCGCGCCCGCGCTCGACACGACCGGCGCCGGTGGCTCAGCAGCATGGACGACATCACGACCGCGACCATGAATCCTGTCCCAAGCGGTGTGCTCCGTCCCTAGAGGCCGCGTCGCGCTGGTCGCCGGATACCCCTACGCATTCGGCGGCGCCGAACGGGTCCTCGAGCTGCTCGCACGTGAGCTGCTCGCGCGGGGCTGGTCGGTGCGCGTCGTCCTGCCCGACGACGGCGAGGTCGCCCGGCACTTGACGACCGCCGGCCTGCCCGTCGACGTCGTGAAGGCGCCGCGACCCCTTCTCGTCTATGGGCGACGCGCCGCTCGGGGCTCGCGGGCGGTCGCCGCGGCAGTCGCCCTCCCCCTCTACTGGCTCCGGATCCGGCGGCGGATCCACGACGTCGATCTGGTGCACGCCTTCGGCCAGCGTGGCGTTTTGCTCGTCGGCCCGGCCGCGTCCTCGTTGGGAGTGCCCCTCGTCTGGCACGTCGGCGCCGCGGAGCCGGGCCGCGCCGTCAACCGGTTCGCAGCGACGATGGCCTCGGCGGTTGTGGCCGTCTCCAGTGCCGCTGCCGAGCACGTGCCCGGGAAAGCGCGCCCGACGATCGTGGCGAACGCCGTGGATCCTGCGGTGTTCGACGTCGGCGCGGTGGGGTCCGATGATGGCGCGGACATCATCTCGGCCGCCCGGCTGACGGCGGAGAAGGGCGTCGACGTGCTCGTGCGGGCGGTGGCCCTCTTGCGGGACCGGGGGCACAACGTGCGAGCCGCCGTGCTCGGTCCCCGCCAGCCGGGCCACGAGGCGTATGCCGACCACGTCGCTTCCCTCGCCACCGAGCTCGGGGTCGCCGATGCCGTTTCCTTCCCAGGCTTCGTCGACCAGCCGTTCCGGCACCGGGCCGGGGCCCGCGTCTATGTGCAGCCGTCGCGGCAGGAGGGCTTCGGCCTCGCCGCGGCCGAAGCCATGGCGAGTGGGCTGCCGGTCGTGGCGAGCGGCATCGGTGGCCTCGCCGAGGTGGTCGGCGACGCCGGA
>JAFAUA010000507.1 GCA_019243595.1 Acidimicrobiia bacterium | reverse complement strand
ACCGCCGACAAGACCATCGCCGGTCTCGAGAAGTCACTCAACAAGCAGGTCGAGAAGGGCCGCCTGTCCGAGGAGGACCGCGACGGCGCCCTGCAGCGTGTCACGGGGACGTCCGACCTCGGCGATCTGGCCGCGTGCGACCTCGTCATCGAGTCCGTCGTCGAGGACCTCGCGACCAAGAAGGAACTGTTCAACGAGCTCGATCGCATCTGCGGCGAGGCCACGATCCTGGCGACGAACACGTCGACGCTGCCGGTGATCGAGATGGCGATGGAGACCGGGCGGCCCAACAAGGTCTGCGGCATCCACTTCTTCAACCCGGCGCCGATGATGTCCCTCGTCGAGGTCGTCCGGCCGCTCACCGCCGACGACGAGACCATCGCCGAGGCACGGGCCTTCGCCGAGGCGTGCGGGAAGGCACCGGTCGAGGTCAAGGATCAGGCCGGGTTCATCGTGAACGCCCTGCTGTTCCCGTACCTGAACAACGCCGTGCGTTTGCTGGAGAACGGCGTTGCCACGCGCGAGGACATCGACGAGGCGATGAAGGGCGGGTGCAACTTCCCGATGGGGCCGCTCGCCCTGCTCGACCTCGTCGGCCTCGACACCTCGCTGGCGATCATCGAGGCCCTGTACGCCGAGTTCCGCGACCCCAACTACGCGCCGGTGCCGCTGCTCAAGCGGATGGTCGCCGCCGAGCAGCTGGGTCGGAAGTCCGGCAAGGGCTTTTACGATTACAGCAAGAAGTAATCGACAGCAGTAGAGGAGTAGCCGTGCCCGACAAGCCCTGGGTGATGCGCACGTACTCGGGGCATTCCTCGGCACGCGCGTCCAACGAGCTGTACCGGACGAACCTGGCCAAGGGCCAGACCGGGCTGTCGATCGCCTTCGACCTCCCGACCCAGACCGGCTACGACCCCGACTCTCCGGAGGCCAGGGGCGAGGTCGGCAAGGTCGGCGTTCCCGTCGCCCACCTCGGCCACATGCGCCAGCTGATGGATGGCATCCCCGTCGGCGAGATGAACACGTCGATGACGATCAACGCCACCGCCGCCTGGCTCATGGGTCTCTACGTCGCACACGCCGAGGAGCAGGGCGTCGACACGCGGGTGCTGGCGGGCACGACCCAGAACGACATCGTCAAGGAGTACCTGTCTCGGGGCACGTACATCTTCCCGCCCGAGCCCAGCCGCCGGCTGATCGTCGACACGATCGCCTGGGCCGCGAAGCACGCCCCGAAGTGGAACCCGATCAATGTCTGCCCGTACCACCTGCAAGAGGCGGGGGCGACTCCGGTGCAGGAGCTCGCCTTCGGGCTCGCCACTGCGGTGGCCGTGCTCGATGCGGTGCGGGAGTCGGGGCAGGTGGAGCCCGACGATTTCCCGCAGGTCGTCGGCAGCATCTCGTTCTTCGTGGATGCCGGCATCCGCTTCATCGAGGAGACGTGCAAGATGCGCGCCTTCACCAAGATGTGGGATCGCATCTGCGCCGAGCGCTATGGCGTCACCGATCCCAAGCTGCGCCGCTTCCGCTACGGCGTGCAGGTCAACTCGCTCGGACTCACCGAGTCCCAGCCCGAGAACAACCTGCAACGCATCGTGCTGGAGATGCTTGGGGTCACGCTGTCCAAAGACGCCCGGGCGCGGGCCATCCAGCTGCCGTGCTGGAACGAGGCGCTCGGGCTCCCGCGCCCTTGGGACCAGCAATGGTCGCTGCGCATCCAGCAGGTGCTGGCCCTCGAGACCGACCTGCTGGAGTACGGCGACATCTTCGAGGGATCGAAGGTCATCAAGGCCCGAACGTCCGAGCTCATGGAGGCTGCCCAGGCCGAGCTCGACGACGTGCTCGCCCTCGGCGGCGCCTTCGAGGCCATCGACGAGATCAAGGGCCGGATCGTGCGCTCCGAGACCGAGCGGGCCCGGCGCATCGAGGAGGGCGACCTCAAGGTCGTCGGCGTCAACGTCTTCCCCGAGACCGCCGAGTCACCGCTCTCGGGCGAGGAGATCATCCTGCGGGTCGACCCCGCGGCGGAGGCCGACATGAAAGAGGACGTGCGGGCCTGGCGGGCCGAGCGCGACAACGACGCCGTCGAGCGGGCCCTCGACCACCTTCGCACCGCGGCTTCGTCCGACGAGAACGTCATGGCCGCCACCATCGAGCTGGCCCACGCCGGCGGCACCACCGGCGAGTGGGCGGGCGCCCTGCGCGAGGTCTTCGGCGAGTATCGGGCGCCGACGGGCGTCGCCGCCGCCGTCGGGAGACGCAAGAACGGCCTGGGCAAGCTGGCCGAGCACCTGCAGAAGCTGCCCGGCGGACCGCCTCGACTGCTGGTCGCCAAGCCCGGCCTCGACGGTCACTCCAACGGCGCCGAGCAGGTGGCAGTGGCAGCCCGGGATGCGGGCATGGAGGTCGTCTACCAGGGCATACGCCTCACACCCGAGCAGATCGCGGCGGCTGCACGGGACGAGGACGTCGATGTCGTCGGCATCTCGATCCTGTCGGGAAGCCACCTCGAGCTGGTGCCCGAGATCATCCGCCTGCTGGGCGAGAACGGCGTCGACGCGCCCGTGATCGTCGGCGGGATCATCCCCGCCGAGGACCAAGCCAAGCTCGAGAGCCTGGGCGTGGCCGCGGTCTACACGCCCAAGGACTTCCAGATCACCCGCATGATGGAGGAGATCGCCGCCCTGGCCGAGGCCCACCGAGCCGGCTAGGCCGCCGATTTCAGCTTGATTCGGCGACCGTCTTGGCCGATGGTCTGAGGATATGGACCGGCGAGCATTGCTTGGCCTGCTGTCCGGCGCGGCTGGGGTGGCTCTGGGAGCCGCCGCAGTCACCGTCGGGTCGGCGCTCTTGGGCGCCCTCGCGGCCGCGTGCGCGGTGGCGGCCGCTGGCATGTGCCTCGTCGTCGCCAGCCGCCTCCGGGACAAGGACAAGGACGCCGAGCAGCTCCAGCGCCAGATCACCCAGCTCGAAGACGCCCTGATGGCCGAGCGCGAGGCGTTCGAGTCGGCCAACGTCCTCAACGAGCAGGCCGAGGCCGTCGCCGCCGGGGCCGTCCGCGACTCTGAGACCGGGCTCCTCGGCGAGCACTACTTCGAGACGGCCCTCGAGCACCGGATCGCCACCGCCCGCCGCCAACTGCAGCCGGTCGCCCTGCTGCTCGTGACGCTCGACGTCGAGCACACCACTGACGAAGGCCGCCACGACGTCATCGTCGGCTTCGCCGACATCCTGCGCGACACGCTGCGCGAGTCGGACACCGTCTGCCGGCTGTCCGCGAGCAGCTTCGGTGTCATCCTCGAGGACACGTCTGAAGCGGGCGGCGTATGGGCCGCCGAGCGCCTGCGCACCGCCCTGGTCCGCCAGCGAGACGCCCTCGTCCGCTTGGCCGCCGGCGTCGCCGCCTACCCGACCCACGCTCTCGAAGCCGAGCAGGTCCTCGACCGGGCCCGCGGCGCCCTCGCCTCCGCCAGGGCCTCCGGCTCGAGCCGGGTCGAGGTGGCGTCGGCCGACTAGGCCCTTGGCCAAATAGCGAAGCAGCGGTCGGCGAGCTCGCCGAAGGCGTAGGAGGGGTAGAGGCCGCCGAACATGGCCCGGGTGCGCTCGGTCCATTCGAGGGCGTCCGGGGTTGAGATGCGCCGGTGGACCTGCAGGACGCCGCCCTCGAACACCCGGTACTCGGCCCAGGCTCCGGGGAAGTCCTTCACGCACGCCACCTCGACCCACGGTGCATCGCCGCTGGCCGGGAACCGCCGCACGCGGTTGCGGTGGGTGTGGCCGGCGAAGTAGCCGATCAGCGACGGCCGGTGGGCGACGACGTCGACCAGCTTCTCGGAGTCGTCGGGGTTGATCCCGAAGTACGTCTCCTCGCGACTCTTCGAAAGCGGGCTCCACACGTGGTGGTGGCCGAACACGAGCACCGGCCGGTCGCTGCGCTCGCCCACTTCGTCGAGCCAGTCGAGCTGCTCGGCTGAGACCTGCCCTGTGTGGTGCTCGGGGACGACGGTGTCGAGAATTGCCAGCCGGACACCAGGCAGCTCGACCTCGATCGGGGCGTCCGACGCGAACGTCTCGCCGGTCGAGGCGTCGTGGTTCCCGCGCACGTGGTACAGCCGGTCGCCGAACGCGGGCTCGTAGGCGTCGAGGAAGGCCTTGTACTCCTCGGCGCTGCCATGGGTCGTGAGGTCGCCCTTGACCACGACGACGTCGGGCTGCAGCTCGCGGATCTCGGCGATCGCACCCTTGTTCATGGTCTCCGGATACGGCGGCTCGCCGGGCTCGGACTGCAGGATCGGTCCCAGCTCGAGGCCCTCGAGCACACCGCACTCGAGCTCGCCGAAGTGCACGTCGTTGACCGTCGCGATGGTGGCCAGCCGCTCGCCCGGCGGCCTGGGCAACGTGCGGAAGGCGGCACCGTCGACCTCGTAGTCGCGGTCGGGCTCGAGATCTTCGTAGATCCGGGCGTTGCCGCCCTCGAAGACGACGGCCTCGTCGTCGGCGACGGTGGTGACCTCGAGGACCGGTGCGGCTACCTCGGACGCCACGGTCGCTTGCGTCCCGAAACGTGGTCGAGGGGTCCCCACCAACGACCCGACCACTTCCAGTTGCTCTCCTGTGGCCGGGCGGGGGCCACCACTACGGGCTTGGGCCACACCAGCTCGATGGCGGCGACGATGGCGGCCATCTCCTCGCTAGAGGGGGACGTTGCCATGCTTTCTCTTCGGCAGTTCCTCGCGCTTGGACCGGAGCATGTCCAGGCTGCGGATCAGAACGCCTCGCGTGTCGGCGGGGTCGATGACGTCGTCGATGTAGCCGCGCTCTGCGGCGTCGTAGGGGTGGACGTACCGCTCGGTGTACTCCTCGACGAGCTCCGCGGCGCGTGCCTCGGGGTCGGCCGCCTCCTGGACCTCGCGGCGGTAGATGATGTTGACGGCCTCACGCGGGCCCATCACCGCGAACTCCGACGACGGCCACG
This sequence comes from Acidimicrobiia bacterium, assembly GCA_019243595.1. Classification (GTDB taxonomy): domain Bacteria; phylum Actinomycetota; class Acidimicrobiia; order Acidimicrobiales; family AC-14; genus CADDZP01. The sequence continues at coordinate 6,939 of JAFAUA010000507.1, read as the reverse complement.
CGAACGCGAGGTCGCAACCGATCGACTTGGAGTTCATGACGACGTAGGCGCCGCCGTACGCCTTGCGGGTCACGATCTGCACGCGCGGCACCGTCGACTCGCAGTAGGCATAGAGCAACTTGGCGCCGTGGCGGATGATGCCGCCGTACTCCTGGTCGGTGCCGGGCAGGAAGCCGGGCACGTCGACAAAGGTCACGATGGGGATGTTGAACGAGTCGCACGTGCGTACGAAGCGCCCGGCCTTCTCGGCCGACTCGATGTCGAGGACCCCGGCAAGGATCTGGGGCTGGTTGCCGACGATGCCGACCGGGTGGCCGTCGAGGCGAGCGAATCCACAGACGATGTTCTGGGCCCAGTGCGGGAAGTACTCGTAGAACTCGCCGTCGTCGACGATCGCCCCGACGATCTTCTTCATGTCGTAGGGCTGGCGGTTGCTCGCCGGGATGAGGTCGTAGACCTCCGGCGTGCGCCGCTGGGGGTCGTCGGTCGGCTGGAACCACGGCGGTTCCTCAAGATTGTTCGACGGCAGGAACGAGAGCAGGTAGCGCACCTCGTCGAGGCACGCCTTCTCGTCGGCGGTCACGAACGTCGCCACGCCGGACTTGGTGGCGTGGGTCATGGCGCCGCCGAGCTCCTCAAGGGTGACGTCCTCGCCGGTCGCGGCCTTCACAACATCGGGGCCGGTGATGAACATGTGCGAGGTCTCGCGCACCATGTAGATGAAGTCGGTCATCGCCGGGCTGTAGACGGCGCCGCCAGCGCACGGACCCAGGATCACGCTGACCTGGGGCACGACCCCCGACGCCTTGACGTTGCGGTGGAAGATCCCGCCGTACATGGCGAGGGAGACGACTCCCTCCTGGATGCGGGCGCCGGCGCCGTCGTTGAGGCCGATGAACGGCACGCCCACCGACGTCGCCAGGTCCATCACCTTGTGGATCTTCTCGGCGAAGACCTCGCCGAGCGAACCGCCGTACACGGTGAAGTCCTGGGAGAACACGCAGACCTTGCGCCCGTCGACGGTGCCCCAACCGGTGATCACCCCGTCGGTGTACGGCCGCTCGTCGAAGCCTGCCGCCCGTGTGCGGGCCAGCTGGTCGAGCTCGACGAACGAGCCGTCGTCGAGGAAGTACTCGACGCGCTCGCGTGCGGTCATCTTGCCCTTGGCGTGCTGGCGCTCGACGGCGCGCTCCGAACCGGCATGCACGGCCTGTTCCCTGCGCTTGGCCAGCGCGTCGAGCCGCTCCTGCATCGGGTGGTCTGCCATCGCCGTGGAGGCTACCGGGGGCGGCGAAACGGGCAGCAGCCGAGCCGCCATCCGCGGATACCGGCGACAGCGTTGCGAGACTTGCGACGTGGCGGAGCAAATGGCGGGGTTTGCCCGCGCCTCGGCGGCGGGCGCGTGGTTGTCGGCGTCACCACGCGCCCAACGCGTCGTCGCCGTCCATCTGGCCGTCGTGCTGAGCGCGGCATTGGTCGCGGCAGTCGTGCACCCGGGGCCGGCGCCCGTCGGACCGCCCCTTGCACTGGCCGCGTCCTCGGGCCCGCAGCCGGCGGCGTCCACGCGCGTCCCGATCGGCCATCAGAAGAGGCGGACGAGCGAGACGCGCGATTCGGGATGGGCGTACTGGTCGGTGCGCATCCGAGGTTGCGAGAGTCACGGCCGCCCCGACGCGCCACCCGACTACGCGGCCCAGAATCCGCGCAGCTCGGCGAGCGGCGCCTACCAAATCCTCGACGGCACATGGGGCGGCCGGTATGGCGTGCGACACGCGTCCGACGCGACACCCGCGCAGCAGGAGGCGGTGGCTGCCGAGATCTACCGGCAGCACGGGACCGCGTGGTGGATGGCGTCGGCGCCCTGCTGGCGCCCGTAGCTCAAACGCGCTCGGCGACGGCCTCGTAGCGACGGAGCAGGCCGTCGGCGTTGATTCGCTCGCAGATCGCGGCCAGCTCCTTGGTCGGCCCGCGCCAGCGCATGGCGTCGACGGTGCCGACATCGTGGTCGGTTCGCAGCGTCGCCAAGTCGCGGAACAGCAGGGCGTCGCCCATGTGCTCGACAAGGACGGCGGCCAGGCGCTTTGCACCCGACACGTGGACCTCCCAACGCTCGCCCCGCGCCGGCACATTCTCGATGTGCTGGTACTTACGAAGCACTGCCGAGGTCGACTTCGCGCCCCACCCGGGAAGGCCGGGATAGCCATCGGCGCTGTCGCCGACCAGGCCCAGCCAGTCGGGGATCGACGATGGCAGCACGCCGTACTTCTCGTGCACCGCAGCTTCGTCGAGCACGACCTTCTTGCGAACGTTCACCTGGACGACGCGGTTGTCGCGCACGCACTGGGCGAGGTCCTTGTCGACGGTGTGAATGCGCACCTGTTCGACGTCGGTGTCGGCGTCGGCCACCGCGGCCGCTGCAGCCAAGCCGTCGTCCGCCTCTTGGTCGACCATCGCCCATACCGTGATGCCGGCCGCGTCGAGTGCCTCTTCGAGCAGCGGGAACTGCACCAGTAGGTCCTCGGGCATTCCGAGGCTCGACTTGTACCCCGGCCACATCTCGTTGCGAAACGATTCGATCACGTGGTCAGTCGCAACGCCCACGTGGGTCGCGCCCTGTTCGAGCATGGCAACGACCGATGTCAACACACCGCGGGTCGCAGCCGTCGTCGATCCGGCCTCGCGCACCGCGGACGGCAGACCGAAATGGTGACGAAACAGCTCATACGTTCCATCGATGAGGTCGACGCGCACGAACGCAAGTCTGACGCGGACTACGCGTGTCAACCCTTCATGCAGTCATTTTCCGAAACAACCTTCTCGGCGACAACGCAATAACCGATAGCGAACAAGGGAGGACCCGACACATCGGAGCTGGGGGAGAAATGGGGCACACACCGCGGCGACTCTCCGTGCGGGTGTATCTGCTGATCAGCGCGCTGGTCTGCCTGTGCGGCGTCGGGGCGCTCATCGCCGTGCAAGCCGTCAGCAGCTTCGACCGGGAGCGCGCGAACGCCATCGGACAGGTACGTGCAGCTGTCCAGACGACGGCGGACGGGTTCACGACCACGGACACCTCGTCGGCCCAGGGGTTCGCGGACAACGCCAGCCTGAGCGACCCGGCTGCGTGTGAGGACGCCCTGAAGGGCCTAACCGGTGTCGCCGGCGTGCAGATGTACGTCCTCCGGGCTGACGGTACGCAGGTGTGCAGCGCTCACGATCCGAAGCTTCCGGACGCTCCCTACACCGCGTCGCTGCCTATGGCAGACGTCCTCGCTGGCCGCGATGTCAACCCCGTGCAGTTCCTCGATACGGCGACCGGCCAGCCGGCCGAGCGCTACATCTTCCCTGTCCACAAGGACGGGCAGGTCGGCGGCGCTTTGGTGATCGCCGAGCCCACCGCTTCGTCGTCCCCATTGACGGTTCCGCGTGGCCTCCCTCGGCAGGTCTGGCTGGTTGCTCTGTCTGCTGATGGGAAGCTCGTGCTCTCGACCTCGGACCATGCACCCGTGGCGGTCGGGTCGACATCGAGCCGGTCGTTCCTGACTCGAGCAGTGGGTGCCAGAGGCGAAACGCGTACCGACAGCAAAGGCCGCACGTGGCTCCTTCAGCAGGCGCAGCTTCCCGCGTCGAGCGGGTCGTGGCGTTTCGTCGCCGGAATCCCGAAGTCAGTGGCCCTGGCTCCAGCGCGAGCTGAGCTGCGGCGCTCTGTCGTGCTCGGCGCGTTGATCCTCGTGGTGCTGATGGGCATCGCCGGGCTGCTGCACCGCAACCTGGTGCGCCCCATCCGCCGGCTGCAGCGCGCCATCGAACATGACGAAGACGCCCGTCCGTCCCGCGTCACACCGCGGGAAGTGGCGGCCGTCGCCGACGCCTACGTCGACCAGGTCGACCGGCGAAAGGCGCTCGAGGCGGACCTGCGGTTCCAAGCGTCGCACGACGCCCTCACCCTGCTCCCGAATCGCCGCGAGCTGACAGAACGGATCGATGCGGCCATCACGTCCGGCTCCGGCCACGGCGGAGTGGCCGTGCTGTTCGTCGATCTAGACCGCTTCAAGCTCGTCAACGACAGCCACGGGCACGCGGTGGGCGACCAACTCCTTGTGGCCTTGGGCGCCCGCCTGGTCGAGTCGCTCCCCGGTTGCGTCGTCGGACGGTTCGGCGGCGACGAGTACGTGATCCTCTGCACCGCCGTCACCGGCGAGGTCGAGGCGCAGGGCCTCGCCGACCGAGTCGCAAGCGTCCTGCACACGCCCTTCCGGATCGGCGCGGTCGAGATCTACGCCTCGGGCAGCGTGGGAATCGCCATCGCCCAGGATGGGGAGTCCGCCGAGGACCTCATCCGGAACGCCGATACGGCGATGTACCGCTCGAAGGAGCAGGGGCCGGGCCGGTCGGCGGTGTTCGACCGGGGCATGCGCCGGTGGGCGCAAGCCAGGTTCGAGACCGAGCGCGAGCTGCACCGTGCTCTGGACGACGGCCAGTTCGAGCTGCATTACCAGCCGCTCTTCTCCGTGCAGACCGGAGAGCTGGTCCGCGCCGAGGCCCTCGTGCGGTGGCGCCATCCCGAGCGTGGACTCGTCTCACCCGCTGACTTCATTCCCATTGCCGAAGAGACCAGGCTGATCGTCCCTCTCGGCGAGTGGGTGATCGAAGAGGCGGCCCGGCAGGTGGCGCAGTGGCGCAGCGACACCGGGGCAACCATCCCGGTCGCGGTGAACGTCGCCGCCCATCAGCTGTGCTCGACCGAGGTTGACGCCACGATCCGGTCCGCGCTCCGTGACGCCGGCCTCGATGCGGAAGCGTTGAGCGTTGAGATCACCGAGTCGGCTGTGCTCACCGACGAACAGACGGCCCGGCGAACGCTCGAGCGACTACGCGGCGAGGGCATCCGCGTCGCGGTCGACGACTTCGGGACGGGGTACTCATCGTTGTCGTACCTGCAACGCCTGCCGATCGACGAGGTCAAGATCGACCGCTCCTTCATCGCCATGCTCCGCGAGAACGAGACGACGGCGGTCATCGTGGCGTCGATCGTCGACCTCGCCCATGCCGTCGGGTTGTCGGTCGTGGCCGAAGGCGTCGAGCAGGCGCCGCAGTTGGTGGACCTTGGTCGCATGGGGTGCGACATCGCCCAGGGCTTCTACCTCGGACGTCCCGTGCCGGCGTCGGACCTCACCATTCCGGGAGGGGCTACGGTTTCCCGCCAGGGGTGATGGGGATGCGTCCGGCACAGCGGCGGTACCGATCGATTGTCATCGACAGCCAGCGGTGGGACGGCTTTGAGTTTCGTGACGACGACATCGTCATTTCGACGCCGCCCAAGTGCGGCACCACATGGATGCAGATGCTGTGCGCCCTGCTGATCTTCCAGACGCCCGACCTCCCGGGCCGCCTCACCGAGTTTTCGCCCTGGCTCGACATCCAGACCGAGGTCCGCGACGACGTACTCGCGACGCTCGAAGCCCAGCAGCATCGGCGATTCATCAAGACGCACACGCCGCTCGACGGCATCCCCTTCGACGAGCGGGTGACGTACATCTCGGTGGGACGCGACCCGCGCGACGTCGCGGTGTCGTGGGACAACCACTTCCAGAACATGAACCTGAGCGTGTTCCTGCAGGCTCGTGCCGCCGCAGTGGGAATCGACGACATCGAAGAGGTCATGCCCGACGGCCCGCCCATTCCGGCCGCCGATCCACGCGATCGGTTCTGGCAGTGGATCGACGACGAGGCGGCGTCGGTCGGCGGACTCACCGGGCTGGCGGGGACGCTCCAGCACCTGTCGACGTTCTGGGCGGCGCGCCGAGAGCCCAACGTCGCGCTGTTTCACTATGCCGATCTGCAGGCCGACCTCGAAGGCGAGTTCCGCGCCCTGGCCGCCGTCCTCGGCATCGAGGTGCCCGAGGACAAGGTGCCGGCTCTCGTCGCCGCCGCCCGTTTCGACTCCATGCGCTCGCGGGCCAGCGAACTGGCGCCGCAGGTGAAGGTCGAGGGCTTCTGGAACGACGACAACCGCTTCTTCCACGTGGGGGAGTCCGGCCAGTGGCAGCAGTTCATGGGGCCCGAGGACACTGAGCGTTACGAGAAGCGGCTCCGCCAGCTGGCGTCACCGGATCTGATCGCCTGGGTCCACGCCGGCAAAAAGGCGCTGACCCCGGCCTAACCCCGGCCTGGGCGCCGGCGGTGGCGGTGCTGCCAGCAGGCGTGGTGCCAATGACGACGCAGGTCGGGCGCGTCCTTGGGGACGACGACGGTGTGGCCCGTCCCCGGCTCGATCGACTGGTTGCAGCCCGGACAGATGTAGCGCCGGACCGCCTGGTACGGCTGGACCCGGCTGACCTCGAGGTCGTCGTCCTCTTCGGCTATTCCTGCACCAGCTCGATCAGCGTGCCGAACGCCGTCTTCGGGTGCAGGAAGGCAACGGTCGTGCCCCGGCTCCCGGTCCTCGGATGCTCGTCGACGACGCGCGCGCCTTGGGCCTTGACGTCCTCGAGCACCTCCTCGGTGCTGTCGACGCGGTAGCCGACGTGGTGAATGCCCTCGCCGTTCTTCTCCATGTACTTGGCGAGCGGCGAGTCGTCCCGGAACGGCGTCAGCAGCTGGATGTAGGAGTCCGCAACCTTGATCAGTGCCTCGTCGACACCGTCGCTCTCGATGCGCTCCCGGTGGGCGACGGTGGCACCGAAAATCTTCTGGTACCACTCGACGACGGCGTCGAGATCGCGCACGGCGATGCCGACGTGGTCGAGCTCGGTGAGCTTGCCGCTGCTGGCGTGGTCGTGGTCGTGACCAGCACCCATCAGATCAGGCCCTTCACGGCGTCGGGCATGTCCTCGGCGATACGGAAAATCGGAATACCGGTCTGGGTGTTCTGGTACATCTCGTGGAACGCCCGCGGCACGTCTTCGAACGCGTAGATCTCCTTGTGCACGGTCGGCT
>JAFAUA010000421.1 GCA_019243595.1 Acidimicrobiia bacterium | reverse complement strand
ACGGTCGGCCAGCGCATCGAGGACGCCCATCGTGAACATGCCCACGCCGGTGCGGGCCCCGAACAACGGTGTGGCGTCCAGTGCGACCCGGAGGGGCTCGGTCGCGCCTGTCGCGTCAGCGTCCGGCAGGCGTCGCTCCAAGGTCCTCTTGGGCCGCCGGCTCGACCTCGCCGAAGTCGATGACGTTGAGGCGTTCCAGGTTCCGGCGGTGCTGCAGGCGTCCGGCGAAGATCGACAGGAACATCGCCGCCGCGAAGACCTGCAGCCCCAGGACGAACATCGTGCAGCTCAGAACGACATGGCGGGTGTCGTGGAAGGGGCCCGTGCCGTTGAGGATCCACCCGCCGATCAGGAATGCTGCTTCAGTACCGGCCCCGAGCGCGACCAGCGCGCCACCGGTTGCGAAGCCGATCCGCACTCGACGGGAGCTCAGGGAGACGAGCCAGCGCGGTGGGCGATACCCAACTTCGACTCCGAAGAGCGCAGCCGCCAGGCCGAAGACGATCAGCTGAAGACCGGCGAGTGTGCCCAGCGCGGCGACGATGAAGCTGTTGACCGCCAGGCCGAAATACGGCGTCTCGACCGTGCCCCCGCTCAGCACGACGGCGCCGCCGAGCGAGACGGTGAGGATGATGACGCCCGGTACCACGAACACGCGCAGCGGGTTGTAGATGATCAGCAGCACGATCATGCGGCTGAGGATGCGGAAGCCGTCGCGCACGGGCCGGAGCTTCTTGTCGCCAAGACGCGGCTGGTAGGCGATCGGGAAGCTCGTCGCCTTGAGGCCGTTGGCGTGCGCCTTGACCCACAGCTCGGCTTCGACGTCGAAGCCCTGCGACTCGATGTTCAGCCGTTGGTAGACGTCGCGTCGGATCCCGTACAAGCCGCTCAACTGGTCGACCCCGTCGAGGCCGTGGGCGACGCTCAGCAACCGGTCGAAGACCTGGTTGCCGATCCGGTTGACCGCCGGCATATCGGTCTTGGTGCGCTCTCGTACGCAGCGCACGAGGTCGTGGTCCTCGAGCAGGGCCACGATGCGCGGCACGGCCGACGCGGGATAGGTCGCGTCGGCGTCCATGACCACGACTCGCTCACCGCGCGCGTAGGCAAACCCGGTCTGCATCGCCGCGCCCTTGCCCAGGTTGGTGGCGTGGCGGACCAGCCGGCAGCGATACCGGCTGGCGATCTCAGCCGTGCGGTCGGTCGAGCCGTCGTCGACGACGAGGATCTCCCAGTCGTCTTCGACGTAACCCTGGAGGTCGTCGAGGACGCTCGGGAGCGCGTCTTCCTCGTTGTAGGCGGGAAGCAAGATGGTGGCGCTGACCCCCGTACCTGCCACGCCATGACGGTACCTGGCTCAGCGCTTGCGCTAGCGCTTCAGCGGCTCCCACCAGGCGCGGTTGGCGCGGTACCACTCGACGGTGGCGGCCAGCGCCTCGTCGAGATTGCGCGTGGGACGCCAGCCGAGCGCCTCCACCTTGTCGGTGGCGATCGAGTAGCGGCGGTCGTGGCCGAGGCGGTCCTCGACGTAGTCGATCATCGACTCGTCAGTGCCCAGGAGCTCCAAGATCTTCTCGGTGAGGACCCGGTTGGGGATCTCGTTGTCGGCGCCGATGTTGTAGATCTCGCCGATCTCGCCCTTGCGGAGTACGAGGTCGACGCCCGCGCAGTTGTCCTCGACGTAGCACCAGTCGCGAACGTTCATGCCGTCGCCGTAGAGCGGAACCTTGCGACCGTCGAGGAGGTTGGTGACGAACAGCGGAATGACCTTCTCCGGGTACTGGTAGGGCCCGAAGTTGTTGGACGAGCGGGTGATGAGCACGGGCAACCCGTACGTCGTGAAGTACGACAAGGCGACGAGGTCAGAGCCCGCCTTCGAGGCGCTGTACGGCGAGCGCGGCGTGAGGGGGTCGTCCTCGGTGAACGAGCCCTCCTCGATGGAGCCGTAGACCTCGTCGGTGGAGATGTGCAGGATCCGCGAAACCTCGAGGCGGCGGGCGACGTCCATCACGACGTTGGTGCCGTCGCAGTTCGTGTGCACGAACTCGTCGGGGCTGACGATCGAGCGGTCGACGTGGCTCTCGGCCGCGAAGTGCACCACGGCGTCGTGGCCGGCCATGGCCTCCTCGACCGCCCCCCGGTCGGTGATGTCGCCCTTGACGAACCGGTAACGCCGGTCGTTTTCGAGGTCGCGCAGGTTCTCGAGGTTGCCGGCGTAGGTCAGGGCGTCGAAGACGGTGATCTCGTCGTCGGACGTGGCCATGACCTGGTGCACGTAGTTGGAGCCGATGAACCCGGCGCCCCCGGTGACGAACAGACGCACGAATTCAGTCCTTGTTGGCGCCGTGGGAGCGCACGAAGTCGTTCACCTCGTAGTACGCCTCGATGGACTCGCCGGCGTCGCCCCAAAACCCCTCGAGCACGTCGTACTGCATCGTCTTCTGCGAGACGAACCAGTTGTTGACGTCGGTGATCTCCAGCTCGCCACGGCCCGAGGGCTCCAATGTCGGAATGATGTCGAAGACCGTCGCGTCGTAGAAGTAGATGCCGGTCACGCCGAAGTTGCTGGGCGGATCCTCGGGCTTCTCGATGATCTTGACGACCCGGCCATCGTCGTCGAGCTCGGGCACGCCGAGGTGGCGGAGGTGGGACGCCTCCTCGATCGGCGAGAGCAGGATGCGCGCCCCCTTGTCCTGGTCGGCGAAGTTGGCGGCTGCGGGCGCGAGCGACCGCTCGACGATGTTGTCGGCCAGCATCACGACGACGGGGTCACCGTCGACGAAACGTTCGGCGAGACCGAGGGCCTCGGCGATGCCGCCCGGTCGTTCCTGGTAGGCGTAGAAGAGCCGGTCGATCCCGTACTCGTGGCCGTTGCCGAGCAGCCGCAGGAACTCCCCGGCGTGCGTGCCGCCCGTGACGACCATCATCTCGGTGATTCCGGCCTTCACCAGGGCCTCGATGGCGTACGTCACCATCGGGCGGTCGTAGATCGGGAGAAGGTGCTTGTTGGTGATGCGCGTCAGCGGATGCAGACGCGTGCCGCTACCTCCGGCGAGGATGACTCCCTTCATGTCCCGGTTCCTACCACCCTCTCGGGGGCCGTCACCATCCAGTCCCCGACGTCCCGATCAGGGAACCGGGCGCCCCGCCGCAGGCGCCGGCGGGCAACCAGGGCGCCCGGCAGAAGGCCGAGGAAGGCGACGAACGAGCGCCCGCGGCGCCCGACGATCGCGACCGACGGCCGCTTGCCGTGCAGGACGCGCGCGACGACGTCCCGCCGGAAGTACGAAAGGGTGATGAGGAGGAAGCGCACGACCGCCGACCACGCCAGGCCCGCCGGCGCGTCGCGCACGAGCGTCAGCAACCGGTTGCGCTCGACGTAGTGCGACTGCAGCGGCGACGCCAGCCCCGTACTGGCGGCGTGCACGTGGCGGGCGACCGAGGCGGGGACGTACACGTGACGCCAGCCGCGGAGGCGGCCGCGCCAGGCCAGGTCGAGGTCCTCGTAGTAGAGGAAGTAGCGCTCCTCGAACAGACCCGCCGACTCGAGGTACGCGCGCGAGAGCAGGGCGCTGGCGCCGCTCCACGCGAAGACCTCGGCCGGCGCGTCGTACTGGCCGCCGTCGACCTCGAGGTAGCCCCGGTCGGCGCCGTATCCACCGGACAGCAGATCCACGCCCGCGCTGTTGACGACGTCGACGGGCTCGGCGGACATCGGGATGGAGCACCAGCGCGGCTCGCGCTCGACATCGACCGCGGCTGACGCCGAGCCGCAGCGCAGCTTCACCGGGACGGACCGGTCAGCAGCGAGCAACAGGGAGGCTTCCGCTCCGGGTGCCGGCACCCGGAGGAGAGCCGTGTCGGCCGTCCACCGGTAGGGCGGCGGGCCGGGCTCGGGCCCCCAGAAGCCGTCAACGAGCTGGGTGCGAGCCCAGACGTCGGTCCCGTCGACGCGCGCGCCCATGACCCGCACGCCGAGCCGGCGGCCATCGCCGCGCCCAGGCACCACCACCGGCGCGTCGAGCTCGACCTCCACGAGCGGCGACGAGAACAGCACCTTCGACGCAGCCGCCCCCGCCGTGGGGTCGGCCTCGAGAGCTTCGACGAGCGGGCTCAGCCACCCGGCATCGGCTTCGGCGTCGTTGTTCAGCAGGGCGACGTAGTCGGCGTCGGAGAGGTGGCCGATGCCCAGGTTGCACCCACCCCCGAAGCCGAGGTTGACGTCCGAGCGCACCACGCTCAGCCGGGGGTCCCGCCGCTCAAGCTTCGGGGCCAGTTGGTCGACAGAGGCATTGTCCACGACGACCACCCGCAGCCGGTCGGGCGGCCAGTCGAGGGCGAGCAGCGATTCGACGCAGCGGCGCGTGAGCGCGCCCCCGTTGTGGTCGACGACGACCACCCCTACGAGCGGGGTCACGGCGTCGCCTCTCCCAGCGTTCGGGGACCTGCCGGAAAATTTCCCGAATTTCTCAAATCGCCCCTTCAGTGACCGCGCTACGTGGCCGACAGGACTTCAGAGAAGTCCGGTTGGAGGTCAGGTGCGCCGCCTGTTGGCAGTCGTGGGAATTTTGGGGATGGGAGCGTCGGGCTTCGTCGCGGCCGGCTCCTCCCCGGCGACCGCCACGTCCGTCGCCCACCGCTTCGCCGAGTCGCCGTCGCGGGGCATTACCTACAACGGCCTGCACGACGGGGGCACGACCGGGCGCTGCGCCGACGCCTTCGAGATCGACAACACGAGCCGCTGCACCCACGGCCCGGACCCGGCGCCGGCAAACATCGACGTGCGCTACAAGCGTGGGACTCCGGTCCTCGCCGCCGACACGGCGGGCGGAGCGACGACCGCGCAGTCGGCGAATCCGGCCCCGCCCTGTTACACGGACGGCCAGAGCGGCGACCGCGTGCAGGCCATCTACGCCCACCCCGCGAACGTCAGCGACCGCTACAGCTCGCTTGTTCCATCCATCCGTCAGTGGGCCGCTGACGTCGACGCCGTCTTCATGCGCAGCGCGGCTGAGACCGGCGGCATCCGCCACGTGCGCTTCGTCACCGATTCGAACTGTCAGATCACCGTCCTCGACGTGCAGCTGTCGAACACCGGCGCCGACAACATGGGCAACACCGTCCAGGAACTGCAGAACCAGGGCTACACGCGGAGCGACCGCAAGTACCTGGTGTGGATGGACGCCAACGTGTACTGCGGCATCGCCCAGGTCTACAGCGACGACACCGCCCTCCCCACGAACCTCAGCAACGGCGCGTCGAGCGTGTCCGGCGAGATCGCCCGCGTGGACAACGGCTGCTGGGGCCTGAACTCGTCGAACCAGTCGATCGAGGCCCACGAGCTCATGCACACGCTCGGGGGCGTCCAGACGTCGGCACCGCACTCCACCAAGTACAGCCACTGCTGGGACGAGTCCGACCGCATGTGTTACGACGACGGCTCGGGCGCGGTGATGCAGCAGATCTGCCCGACGTCGCACGAGAACACCTTCGACTGCAACCACGACGACTACTTCAGCACCAATCCGCCCCTGGGCAGCTACTTGTCGATCCACTGGAACACGGCGAGCAGCAGCTTCCTCGAGGCCACGGACGGCTCACCGGCGCCGGCGACGACCGCCTCGATCCCTGCGACCAGTCGGTACACGTCGATCACCCCGGCGCGCATCCTTGACACCCGCAACGGTACGGGCGGCTTCTCCCAGCCGATCGCGGGCGGCCAGTCGATCACCGTGCAGGTCACCGGCAACGGCGGCGTACCGACGACCGGTGTGAGTGCCGTCGCCCTCAACGTGACCGCCGTCAATCCGACGGCGGCCGGCTACCTGACCGTGTATCCGACAGGGACGGCGACGCCGACCGCGTCCAACCTCAACTTCACCCCGGGTCAGATCGTGCCCAACATGGTCGTCGCCAAGCTCAGTACCAACGGCCAGGTCGACGTCTTCAACGCCACCGGGTCCGTCGACGTGATCTTCGACGTGGCCGGCTGGTACTCCGACGCGTCGACGAGCACCGGCGGCACGTACGGCTCGCTCCCGCCGGCGCGCATCCTCGATACGCGCAACGGCACCGGGTCCTCTGGCGGGGCCGTGCCCGGCGGATCGGCGATCAGCGTCCAGGTGACGGGTCAGGGTGGCGTCCCTGCGAGTGGCGTCGGCGCCGTCGTGCTCAACGTGACCGCCGTCAACCCGACGGCCGGCAGCTATCTCACCGTGTACCCGACGGGAAGCCCGGTGCCGACGGCGTCCAACCTCAACTTCGGGCCGGGCGAGACCGTGCCCAACATGGTGGTCGCCAAGATCGGCAGCGGGGGCAAGGTCAACGTGTACAACGCCCTCGGGACGACCGACGTCCTCTTCGACGTCGCCGGCTGGTACGCCGACGGCTCCTTGTCGAGCCCGGCCACCGGCCTCTACGGGCCGCTGTCTCCCGTCCGCATCCTCGACACCCGCAACGGCCTCGGCGGCTACTCGCACGAGGTCGGGCCCGGCCAGAACGTCAGCGTGCAGGCGGCCGGCGTCGGGGGCGTGCCGTCGACCGGCGTCTCCGCGGTCGTGTTGAACGTCACCGTGACCAATCCGGACTCGGGGAGCTACCTGACCGTCTATCCGACGGGCTCGTCGCTGCCCACAGCGTCGAACCTGAACTTCATGCCCGGCCAGACGGTGCCGAACCTGGTGGTCGTGAAGGTCGGCAGCAACGGCCAGCTCAACGTATACAACGCGGTCGGCAACACCGACGTCATCTTCGACGTCACCGGCTGGTACTCGACGTAGCGGCGCGCTACCCGCCGGCCAGCTTCTTCAGACGCTGGTACACCCGGAACGGCAGTTTGCCGTTGAGCTGGGTGATGTACGCCTCGCGATGGGCCAGCGCATCCTCTCGGGCCGCGAGCTGGGCCCGCAGGGCCCCGACCTCGTTCTGCAGGATGTCGATCTGCTCCGACAGGACCCCGCCCTGGTGCTTGGAATTTTCCAGATCGCCGGCGAGACTTTCGATCCTTCCGCGCGCGCCATCGAGTTCGGCGCGCAGAGCCAGGATCTCGAGTCGCTGCTCCTCTTCGCGCTCGTGGACGACTTCGGCGGCGCTGAGCGCGTTGTCGACGAGCGCCTTCACGACGTACTGATACGTCGTTGCCTCGGGATCAGCCTCGATGCCGGCGACGACTTCAGGGTCGAAGTCCTCTCTCCGCAGCGGGATCTCGCTCTCGAAGATGCCGACGTGCGTGCGGCGCGTCTCGACCAGCACGAACCCGGCCCGGTGGAACAAGTCCTTGATGGTGTCGTGGGTGAAGAAGCGCAGGTGCGTCTCGTCGAGCAGGCCCTCGGCCCGGTAGTCGAAGTGGCCCTGGAGCAACGCGAGGCGCACGGCTCCGTGGGCGACATTCGGGAGCGAGGCCACGGCATAGCCCTCGGGCACGAGCCAGTTGCGCACGCGCTGCAGCATCCGCAGCGGGTCGTGCATGTGTTCGAGGACGTCGCCGAAGATCGCCACCTCGAAGCGCTGCCCCTCGAGCAGCGTCTCCAGGTCGAGCTGCTCGGCGTCGCCGATGATGACGTCCTCGCAGAACTCCTTGGCCTGGCTGGCGAAGTCGGGATCGATCTCGACGCCGACCACTTGGCAGCCGCGTTCACGCAGCGCCTGGCTCACAAACCCGGACGCGCACCCGAACTCCAGCACGCGCTTGTTCGCCCCGACCATCTCGACCGTGAAGGTGTGGCTGTTGTTCCGGTTGGAGAGGTCGACGCACCCGTCGTACCTCGTACCGTCACCGGCTGCGCTCATGGACCAGGAGCGTAGTTTGCGCCGCGGGTTCTCTTTATGGGCGGAACATCTGGCCGTTGCTGCGCCCGAACCACACGCCGGGGATGGTGCCCGGTCCTTCGGCGACCGCCACCTGCCCTGGGTTGGTGCCGTCGAACGACCCGCCTCCGACACGAACACCGGACGTGGAGCCGTCGAGGAAGAAGCCGCCCATCGATGTGCCGTCCATTGTGAAGAACCGCACCTGGGTGCCGCCACCTTCGCCGGCCCCGGTGACGATCCAGTCGCTCTTGCCGTCGGGCGCCCTCACCGTGTCGACGTAGACACCGCCGGTGAAGCCCTGTCCGTAGGCCCAGAAGCCGCCGATCGGCGTGCCGTCGAGCCTGAAGATCCGAATCTGCGGGCCGCCGGAGGGACCAGGTGCGGTGATGATCTCGTCCTTGCCGTCACCGTTGAGGTCACCCGCCGTGACCCGCACGCCGCCGGTGAAGCCGTTGGGGTAAGCGAAGAACCCGCCGATCGCCGTCCCGTCCTGGCGGAAGATGCGGACGTGGGGACCGCCGCCCGAGCCCGCCCCGGTGATGATTTCGTCCCCGGGTAGCCCGTCCACGTTGCCGCCCGCGACATACACGCCACCCGGGAAGCCGGACCCGTACGCGTAGAAGCTCGTGTTCGGCTGGCCGTTCATGTTGAACGTTCTGACTTGGGGCCCGCCGCCCGGGCCCGCGCCCGTGATGATCTGGTCGACGGTGGTGCCGACGAAGCGGGCGGTCGCCACTCGCACGCCGCCCCCGAACTGGGGTGCATAGGCAAAGAAGGTGCTGAGGGCGGCGCCCTGCGGCGTGAACACGCGCACTTGCGGCCCACCCCCGCTGTCGGCACCGGTTACGACCTCGGTCCTGCCGTCGCCGGTGAGCGCGCCGGCGGCGGTGAACACGCCGCCTCGGAAGCCAGGCGGGTAGGCGAGGATCGGCGCCCAGTAGGAGCGCGCCAGATTCCGTAGGCCAGGGAGCTGACCATACAGCCCGTCGCCCGGACAGTCGGTGTAGTTCGCGTCGCGATGGCCGGAGACGTCGTTGAGCCGCACCGGGGTGCCTTGGGGCCAGCGACTGCCGCTGTCACCCGAGGTCATCACCGTCGTACCGGCCGGGTCGACGCCCGAGAGCCCGAGCTTCCACCCGATGAGTTGCGCGGCGCTGTCGATGGCGACGGGCGGAGCCTGCGCCGAGGTGAAATCGCCGATGACGGCGATGCCCGTCGAGTTGGTGTTGAAGCCCAGCGTGTGGGCGCCGACGACAGGCCTGTCGACGCCGCCGGCCCGACCCTCCCAGACCCCGCCGAAGCGGTCGACGAGGAAGTTGTAGCCGATGTCGTCCCAGCCGTTGCTGTCCATGTGGTACGCCTGGATGGAGCGGAGGATCCCGGGGACGTCGCCGGGTGCGTAGGTGTTCGAGTTGACCGTGTGGTGGATGAACGCCATCTGCACGGTCGAGCCGTAGGACGGGTTCACCTTCGGCGGGCGGGCGCCCCAGCTCGAGCGCGGGTTGATGGCGGGCTGCGGCGCGGCGCTGGCGCGGGCGACGACCGAGCTCAGCTGTAGGCGCTTCCCCGACTCGCGCACGAGGTGCGCCTGCAAGCCGGACGCACCAGCGGGGAGCTCGACCTGGTAGGCGTCGGAGCCGCCGGTCCAGATGGGTTCGCTGATGTTGGGATGTGGATGGAACTCGGGGGAGCTGTGGTCGGGGCCCTCCTCGGGATCGAGCGTCTGCCACTCGCCCCACTTGCCATTGCTTCGTACGCGCACCCGCGCGCCGTCGCCCACAGGACCTTCCCAGCTGACGCCAAACATCTTGAACGTGGACACGCCCACGTGCTCGGCCGTGACCCGCTCCGGTCCACCGACGGCCGCCAGCGTTCTCGCGACGACACCCTCGTTGTCGACGTGCATTGCGTGCTGTGATGAGAACGAGGGAATCGGCACGAATGCGGCTGCGATGCCGATGAGTACGGCTAGCAGTACGCGCCGTGCGCGCTTTCCAATGGCGTGCATAGGGGGGGTCCTCCCGCGGGTACAGAGTGCGGTTTCTCGCCGTGGAAGCGTCTAAAAGTACCGCACACCGGCTTGGATCCAGAGACACCCTGCCCCGGCCGTGCCGAGAGCAAGGACAGTCATCGGAGCGGCCCAGTGCCGTAATGCCTGCCGTACGGCGACGTACACGAACAGCAGCCAGGCCGGGCCGGCGCCATACAGGTAGCGGGCGAACGTCGGCCAGTTAGCGGTGATCGTCGTGGCCTCGAGGAACACGATGCTGATGGCGAGCGGGAGCGCGAGATACCACGCAGAGTCGACCAAGAGGGTGCGCGGGCGGACGATCACGAGAATCACCGGGAGGAGGACGAGCAGGTAGAACATCAACGAGATCACCTGATCCAGCGCATGGTCGGTGACCACGAACACCACCCACTCGTTCGGCAGGAACGCCTCACGGATCCAGACGCGGGCAATGCGCGGCGCCTCGCTGACCGTGTAGTTGTGGTTGTCGGGGTTGATCAGCGGCTGCTGGAGGGTTCGCGCCGTCGAGAACGACGTGAGGCTGCCGTAGTGCGCCTCGTTGAACGCCAGCCAGGGAGCGAGGAGCGCGACCAGCATCACTCCGCACGCCGCGAAGACACCGACCGTCCGCCAGGCGCGATCCCGCCAAAGCCGGCGCAGGGCAACGATGCCGAACATGACGCCGAGCGGCGCGGTCAGAAGGGTCGTGAGCATCGCGAGGCCAAAGGTGAAGGCGGCGGCGAGGAACCAGCGGTTCGCCTCGTCTCGGGGTGCCCGGTCGGCCCTGAACAGCAGGGCAAGAAAGACCACGGACAGGAGCGTCGCCAGCGGTTGGTAGGAGATCGTGATCGAGCGGACGATCACGCCCGGCAGCAGGAAGAACATCAGCCCGAAGGCGAACGGCCACAGTGGCCGGTCCGGGAAGACGACAACCGCCAAGCGCCATGTGGCGTACAACGCGCCGAGCAGGAGCAACAGGTCGAAGGTCCGCAGGATCAGCACCCGTGTGTGTTCGACGTGGCTGAGCTTCAACAGCGGCGCGGCCGCCAGGTAGTACAGCGGAGGCTGAAACGCCTCGTATGTGTGGCGCCCCATCTCCAACTTGCCGGGTTTGCCGTGGGCACGGAGGTTCGGCAGAACGTGCTGGTCGGCGATCGTCTCGACGTAGTCGTAGTGGGCGTGCTCGTCGAGCCTCGCCCAGATCTCGAAGCTCGTGAGGGTGAGCACCGCTACACCCAGGATGGCCACCAACTGCAGCACGACGATGCCGCGCAGCAGCCAAGATTCCTCGGCGATGTGCGGGTTGTTCGTACCCCACAACCACACCCGGCGACGGGGAGCCCCGGTGACGCTGTCCGATGCCACGTCGGGCTCTGAGTGAACTGTCTGTTGCATGCGCGCCTGGGAAGGCGGTCAAAAGTACCGCACGAGACCTTCGGCCCAGAGGTACGCCACGCCGCCGATCGCGACCGCGAGGATGCCGATCGCCAACCAACGGCTTCTGACGAAGTTGCTCACGGCCGCGTACGCGAACAGCATCCACGGCGCCCCGGCGCCGTAGAGATAGCGCCCGGCCGACGGCCAGTCGGCGTTCGTCGACGCCCCGACGGCCAACGCGTAGCTGAGCACGAACGGAAGACCGAGAACGAGCACGATGTCGAGCTCCGTCGCGCCCGGCCTGATCAGGAAAAGCACGAGGGGGACGGCGAAGAGGACGGCCGAAAGCACCCAACCCGTGGGCTTCACCACAGGGTTGACCACCGTGAGGTTGATCCACTCGTTCGGCAGGTAATAGTCCTTCATGTATTCCGAGGTGATGTGAGGAACATCGCCGAGCGTGTACTCCTGGTGCGTCGGGTTGATCAGCGGCTGCTGGATGTCCCGGGCCACGAAGTTGCCAGTGAGGCTTCCGTAGTGGGTGCGATTGAAGGCAAGCCATGGCCCCACGAGTGCGATTGCTATCGATGCACAGCTCACGAGGAACAGCAGGGTGCGACGACGGTCGCGTTCGACCCACAGTCGTCTGAGACCGACAACGACGAAGACGCCGGCCAGGTAAGCGAGCAGCACGTGGGTCATCACCGCGAGCGCCACCGCGGCAGCTGACGCGAGAAGCCAACCGTCCGCGCCGCCCTTCGGCGCCCGATAGGCCTTCACGAGCACCAAGAGGCCGACGACCGCCAAGAGCGTGCCGAGCGGTTGGTAGGAGATCGTCACCGACCGGACGACGACTCCCGGGATGAGGAAGAACGTCATCCCGAACGCGAAGGGTAAGAGTGGTCGAGCCGGAAACACCGTCAGCACGAGGTGCCAGAAGACGAAGATCGTGAGAAGTAACAGCACGAGCCCGAACGAGCGCAGAATCAGGATGCGCGTGTGGTGGTCGTGGGTCATCGTCAACAGCGGCGCCGCGACCACGTAGTACGCCGGCGGCTGGAAGGCCTCGTACGTGTGCGCCCCGTAGCTGCGCCCCAGCGGGAGATGGCGGTCCAGAGTCGGAAGCCGGTGCTGGTCGGCGACAGTCTCCACGTAGTCGAAGTGGCCACGCTCGTCGACCGGGGCCCAGATCTGGAAGTTCGTGATCGTGAAGATGCCGAGCGCGAGGACAGCTATGAGCTCAACGGCGACAAAGCCCTTGAGCAGCGGAGGCTCTTCGCGCAGTGCCTGCCGCAAGTCGATTGAGTCGTCAGGCCGCGGGGGTACGGCGGAACGTCACGACGCCGAGCATGGTCGCCGCGGTGGCGAGAATCGCCACGCCGAGCATGGCAACGGTGATCCAGACGATCCATCCACCGGACGGGATCCACTGCGCGTGGGGCACGAACCAGCGCGGGCCCGAGGTCCCCTCGGCGAAGCGCCGGGCGTTCACGAACCACGCAAAGGCCTGGATAGCCAGCACCACAACCGCGGACGCGGTGGCGATCACAAGAAGCGGCCTGCGCGCTCGGCCGCGGCCCCGTCGCACAACGACATCGGACGCCAGCAGGGGGACGGCGACGGCAAGGGGAAGGACGTAGCGGCCGTAGACGTCGTAGCCGGTCTGCACAGGGAGGATCGAGTGCAGGCTGAGCGTCACGACGATCGTCAGAACGACGCCGGCGACGATCGCCAGTCGCTCGGTCCACCTTCCGCGCCACAGCGCCGCGGCCAGGAGGACGAGGAACAGAGCACCCCACAGGTAGAAGACCGGGTTCGGCATGTGCCACTCCAGCCATCCAAAGACGCCGACCATCTCGCGTCCGATGCTCGGGAGGCGCTCCCACTTCCAGTGACTCAAGGCGCTCGGTGTCACATGGAGCCCGGGCTGGTACCGCTTCTCCCACCAGAAGTTGAGAGCGACGCCGGCCGCCACGACACCCGCAGCGGCAACGGACAGGCGCGGCTCACGGCGGACGGCCTCGAGCACCCGCCGGCCGCGGGCCACCAGGACGAGGAGACCAATGGCGGCGACGAAGTACGGGCCCAAGGCTCGCGTCGTCGCCAGCACCAGGCCCCCGGCGATCAGGGCAGCCCACGAACCACGCCGTCGCGGCGACGGGCGGGTGATGGCGAGCAGACCGCTGGTGAAGCAGATGGCGGCGGTGATCTCTGCCGCGCTCGGATTCACGCTCCCGGAGAGCCAGACCACCGTCGGCGTCACCGCCAGGAACAGGCCCCACAGGGCAAGCGGCGGGACGACGTCGTTCCACAGGGCGACCACGGCGAGCGCCAGGAGGCCAAGCGACACCAGCGCGAACCCGATGCGGCCGAGCATCCACGCCGACCAGCGCGTGTGACCGAGCCGCATGAGGAATCCCGCTGGCGCGTAGGAGTAGGGCTCGTAGGTGCCCACGTAGGTCGTTACGCGTGAACCCGACGGAAGGGGAAAGCTGCGCTGACAGCCGGCGGAAACCGTGGGGTTGAAGACCGGGCACGGAAAGGCGGGCGACGGCGCCACGTCCTTCGGCACATTGAAGGTGCGCGTCTGGTGCCCGGACCAGCTGCGTTGGGCGTCGGAGTAGGTCCCCGTCAGGGTCGCAGGTGAGCCGACAAGCTCGCCGTGGCCGACGGCGAGGGCTTTGACGACGTGCGCGGGCTCATCGGGGGTACGACCGAGCGGGTTCCCGCCGACCCACGCGGCGACGAGCATCGCGGCGCCGAGGCCGAGCAGGGCCAGAGCGACGGCCCACACGCGCGTCGGCCGGGCCGGTGCGATCGTGGCGACCTCGACCGTCGGTGGCGGGGACGCCACTCGAGGACGCGTGCCGACGGCGGAAGCGCGGGAGGCCACGGTGGCGGCTAGCGGAAGAGCCGGCTCGCCCGCTGCGGACCGATGATGTACTTGGCGACGCGACCGGCCACACGCTTGAAAACGAGCTTGGCGCCCCCCTGCTGGAGGTACGAGCGGGCCAACCCCACCTCGGCCTGGAAGCGACTCTCGTGGGGGCGTCGGGCGCGCAACGCGGGCGTCCTCCCCCGCAGCTCGGGTGCCAGCGCCCCTGGCGCGGCGGCCACAAGGTCGGGAGCGCGTCTCGGGCTCCGGCAGAATTCGAGCAGCGGGGTGAGCGCTTCGGACCACCGGAACTGCGGTGCCACCGCGGCGATGTTCTTGCGACAGAGGGTCGCGAACTCCTCGTCGTCGATGACCCGGAACAGGGCGTCCTCGAGGGCGGCGACGTCGCCGGGCGGCACGGCGACGCCGAGGCTCTTGGTCTCGATGATGTCTGCAAACGCGTCACCCGCGGTGGCAACGATGGGGACGCCGGCCCACAGGTAGTCGAGGATGCGCGTGCGGAACGAAAAGGCGGTCTCCACGTGATCGAGGTGCGTGCTAACCGCCACGTCGGCCTCGAGGAGGTAGTTCTGGCGCTCGTCGTAGGGCACCCAGCCCTCGTTGAAGAACACGTGCTTGTTGGTCAGGCCGAGCTCGTCGGAGAGCTCCCGCATGGCGACCGCCATCCGCATCTCGGGCACGTCGGGGTTCGGATGCCGCAGGCCGAGGAAGAAGAGGCGGACGTCCGGACGCCGGTGGCGGAGGCGGTCGACGGCCCGCAGCAACGTCAGGGGGTCGAACCAGTTGTAGACCCCGCCGCCCCAGAGGATCACCTTGTCATCGGGGCCGATGCCCGGCACCACACCCTTGATGGCGGGTGCGGAGTGCACCGGGCTGGCGTCGGCGAGACCGAACGGGACGACGGTGATCAGCGACTCGAGCGTCTCGTCCTCGTCGTACGTCTGTGGGTTCAGGCGTCCGAGGCCCGAGAGCTGACCCAGCCAGAAGTCGCGCTGCTTGGTGCTGGCGCACATGAAGAAGTCGCCGCGGTTGAGCTGGTCGTTGAGCACACCGGTGGACCCCTTGACGACCTCGCGGCGCGTCTCCTCGCCCAGGTCGCGCGCCTGCTCGAGCTGCTCGAGATGGAAGGGGTCGTAGATGTCGACGATCAACGTCTTCTGCGACTCTCGGAGGAACGGATAGACGGTGAGGAGGAAGCCCTGGAAGATGATGACGTCGCACCACTCCTCGAGCTCGCGCATCGTGGCCTCGTTGACGACGCGGGACCGGAACCGCTCGTGCTTGAGCTCGCACTTCTGCAGCGACACCAGCTCGACGTCGTGCTCGACCGACAGCGCCTTGGCGATCTCCCACGAACGGATGGCGGGGCCCGCCATCTGCGGGGTCAGCGAGTCGCCGGTGACGACAAGGATCCGCTTCTGGCCGCCCAGCCGCTCGCGGAGCGCGAGGGCGTCGACGACCGCCTTGAACACGACCGGGAAGTCGCCGGGGCAGTTGGGCGTGAACGGCTCCTGGAACAGCTGCAGGATCTCGCGATCGGGACGCTTGCGGGCGGCCTGGAGCGCGTTCCTCGTGACGGTGAGGCCCGGCAGCGAGCGGAGGAACTCGTCGACCGCGTACACCGACGCCAACGTCTGCTTCGACACCGTGGTTTGCTCGCTGAGGTCGGACGGCGCCTTGCTCAGGTCGAGGCTCTCCGTATCGGCCTCGCCGACGACGACTCCCCGATGGATCGCGAGCGGGATGGCGGCGGCCAGCGCGGGCGCCAGGTTGGCATCCTCGTAGTTCTTGAAGATCGTGAACAGCGCGTTGCGCTCGAGCAGGTACTGCTCGTTCCAAACGCCGTAGCTCTTCATGCTGGCGTGATGGCGGTGGTAGACGAGCGACGAGGGCAGGAAGCGAATGGTGTGCCCGAGCATCCAGAGGCGCCAGCCGAAGTCGACGTCCTCGAAGAACATGAAGTAGCGCTCGTCGAAGCCGTCGACCGCTCGGAAGAGCTCGGTTCGCACGAACATCGCCGCGCCGGACGCGAACAGGACGTCCTTCTCGACGTCCCACTCGCCGGTGTCCTTCTTCTCGGAGTGCAGCTTGAAGCCGTGGCCGTAGAACGAGACCGCGGAGTCGACGAAGTCGATCGTCTCGCCTTCCCAGTCGAGGACCTTGGACGCCACGCAGCCGACGTTGCTGTCGCGTTCCATGAGCTCCACGGCCGCGCGTATCCACTGGGGATGCGGCTTGGCGTCGTTGTTGAGAAACGCCAGGTAGTCCCCGGTTGCTGCGTCGGCACCGAGATTGCAGCCACCGGCGAAACCCAGGTTCTTATTGGACTCGATGAGCCGCACGTGGGGGAACTGGTCGCGAATGCGTGCGACGCTGTCGTCCCGTGACGCATTGTCGACGACGATCAGCTGGAGCTGGTCGTCAGGCCAGTCGAGCGAGCGGCATGCCTGGAGGCACGCCGTCGTGTCGGATGCCCCGTTGTAGTTGACAAGCACCACCGACACGGTGGGTCGACGTTCCGCCACTACCGACGACCTCCTGTGGACTGCACCCCAAGACTCTACCGACGCCTCGGTCGAGGGCCCTTCTTATGGATAGAGGATCGTGCCGTCGGTGCGCCGGAGGTGGACGAGGGGAACCGATCCAGGGCCCTCGGAGAGCGCCAGTTGGCCCGGCGCCGCGCCCGTGAAGTTGCCGCCTGCCACGCGCACACCGTTGGTCGTGTTGTCGAGGAAGAACCCGCCGACGGGGGTGCCGTCGGCCTTGAAGATTCGGACTTGGGTGCCTCCGCCTTCGCCCGCGCCGGTCACGATCCAGTCAGTCTTGTTGTCGGGGCTACGAACCGTGCCGACGTAGATGCCGCCGTGGAAGCCCTCCCCGTAGGCAAAGAAGCCGCCGATCGGCGTGCCGTCGGCCCGGAAGATCCGCACCTGCGGGCCCCCGGACGGTCCGGCACCGGTGATGATCTCGTCGGTTCCGTCGCCGTTCACGTCGCCGGTCGCGACACGCACGCCACCGCCGAATCCGGTGCCATAGGCGAAGAAGCTGCTGATTGGCGTGCCGTCAGGACGGAAGACGCGCACCTGGGGCCCGCCGCCCCTGTCGGCGCCGGTGACGATGTTGCCGCCGCCGGTGCCGTCGACGTTGCCTGACGCCACGTACACCCCACCGGTGAAGCCCTGCGCATAGGCCCAGAACGCCGACTGGACGGCGCCGCTCTCCGAGAGGGTTAGGACCTGCGGTCCGCCCGACGGCCCCGGGGCGGTGACGATGCGCTCCGAGGAGCCGAACCGCCCGGCGGCCACACGAGTGCCGCCTTGGAACCCGGTCGGGTACGGGAAGAAGCCGGCCTGCGCTGCGCCCTGGGCGCTGTAGACCGTGACCTGCGGTCCCCCGCCCGCGTCGGCCCCGGCGACCACCTCAGGCTTCCCGTCACCGTTGAAGTCACCTGCCGCCGTGAACACACCGCCGCGGAAGCCGTAGGGGAAGGCGAGGATGCCGTCGAGTGGCTCCCACAGGAACGAGGCCGTCACCCACTCGGCCCCGCTGAAGCCGAGCTGCTGGGCGGCCGCGGTCGAGATGTCGACGGCCGAGGGGTTGAGCACGCAGCGGCCGAACTGGTCGGCGCCGCCCGAGTGACCGCTCAGAGAGTTGTCGAGGTTCTTGCAGTTGGAGACGGTGTTGTAGCCGTTGTAGTAGGCGGCCTGAGACTCAGGCGTTCCACGGTTCAGGTCGCCGAACATGCGGCGGGGCCGCGGATAGGTGCTGTCGGACGGGTCCCAGTAGTTGTCGTCGATGTTCCAGGGGCCGACGTCCTTCACCGGGATGTACATGCTCTGGCCGTTGTCACGGGTGATGAGCACCCGGTAGTCGAGTCCGACCGGATATCCGGGACCGCAGTGGTAGCTGTTCAGCGTCGCCGTATCGCCGAGGGCCGCGAACTTCACGCACTTGTCGGGGACGGCCACCTCGACGCTGCCCGCGGTGTTGGGGTCGTAGCGGGTGGCGAACACCCGGTACGTCGCCCACGGCACCTGGGGCTGCGCACCCGGGCCGGGCGGGCCAGGAATCTGGGCTGCATACTGCCGGGCGGTGGGCGTGTTCGGCGACGCACTACCAGGTGCGGGCCCCGCCAGCTGGCCGGCACGCGCGGCCTCGGCCGGATCGTGGGGGCCCGGCATCGGCATATCGGGTGCGGAGCCTTGGGCGGCGAGACGGGAGATGGCGGCGCCGAGGAGGAGAAGGACCGAGAAGAAGATCAGCGGGCGCGCTCTGCGCTTCAAAAATGGGTCACGTCGCACGAAAGATGCGGGCATCCGGTCAGTATGGTCGCGGCGCGCGGCGGATTCGCGGCACTAACTGCGGGCGTCGAGGGGTGCCAGGTGCCAGCGGCCGCCGAGGGTCACGAAGCCCGCTGACTCGCGCGGCTCGCCCTGCTCGACATCGAAGCGCAGCGCCTTGTGGCGCACGTCGAAGTCGTGCAGGCAGGAGTAGTCCTGGACCGCCGCCGTGATGTCGTACGCGCCCGGCAGCAGCGGAAAGTTGTCGATCACCAGGTCGACGTAGCCCTCGCCGGAGATGCTTTCGGGAACGGCGCCGCCATCGCGAGTGTTCGGTCCGCTGATCTCGAGGCCGTCGACGCGGGACACGACGAGCTTGAACACCGGTTGGGGCACGGGCACCCGGGCCGCGTAGTGCAGCCGCACCGTGACCTGGTCGCCGGTCTTGACCCACGTGGCCTGCATGCCGGTCGGCCCCAGCAATTCGATGCGCTCGATGACCACCTCACCGGAGCCCCACCGGGTACCGGTCTGCGCCTCCGTCTCCGGTCGGTCGGTGTGAACGCCGCCGAGATAGGCATCCACGACCTCACTCGCCGGCCCCAGCTCCTTGACGCGTCCGTGGTCGAGCAGCGCGACTTGGTCGCACATGTTGCGCACCGAGCCCATCGAGTGCGACACGATCACGACCGTCTTGC
>JAFAUA010000381.1 GCA_019243595.1 Acidimicrobiia bacterium | reverse complement strand
GCCCAGGTCAGCGGCCTTGGTGACCTTGGCGGCCCCCGGCTCTCGCCCGACAACCAGATAGGCCGTCTTCTTCGAGACGCTGCCCGGGGACGTGCCGCCCCGGGCCTTGATGGCGTCGACCGCACCGTCCCGGGAGAAGCCCTCGAGGGTCCCCGTGACGACGACGGCCTGGCCGGCAAGCGTCTGGGGTAGGTCGGGGCCTGCCGGGCCCTCGAAGTTGAGGCCCGCGACCCGCAGCTTTTCGACGACGGCGCGGTTGCGGTCCAGCGCAAAGAATTCGTGGACGCTACGGGCGATCACCGGCCCGACACCCTCCGTGGCGGCGAGGTCCTCTTCCGACGCTCCGACGATGGCGTCGAGGCTGCCGAAGGAGGCAGCGAGCACCTCGGCGCCGCGGCCTCCCACGTGGCGGATGCCGAGGCCGGTCAGGAGGTTGGCGAGCGGACGTTCCTTCGAGCTCTCGATGGCAGACAGGAGGTTGCGGGCCGAGATGTCGGCGAAGCCCTCGAGACCGATGAGGTCGTCGTAGGCGATCGCGTAGATGTCGCCGACGTCGTCGACCAGGTCCTTCTCGGCAAGCATCCGCACGGTCTGCTCGCCCAAGCCCTCGATATCCATGGCACCTCGTGACGCGAAGTGGCTGATGCGCTGCTGGCGCTGGCCCGGGCAGTCGACGTTGGTGCAGAACGTGTCGCTCTCACCCTCGAGTCGGACGAGCGGCGCACCGCAGATGGGGCACGCCTTCGGGAACTTCCACTCGCGCGTCTTGGGTGGACGCTTCGACAGCACCGGCCCGACGACCTCGGGGATGACGTCGCCTGCCTTGCGCACGATCACGGTGTCACCGGGCCGCACGTCCTTGATGCGGACCTGGTCCTCGTTGTGCAGCGTCGCCAGCTGCACGGTGGAACCGCTCACCCGGACCGGCTCGAGCATGGCGAACGGCGTCGCCTTTCCCGTGCGCCCGATCGACACCATGATGTCCTTCAGCAGGGTTGTCGCTTCCTCGGGCGGGAACTTGTAGGCAATCGCCCACCGGGGCGCCTTCGAGGTGGCGCCCAACTCCGCACGCTGGGCGAGGTCGTTGACCTTCACGACGACGCCGTCAATCTCGTAGTTGAGGTCGTGGCGATGCTCGAGCCAGTGACGACAGAAGGCGTCGACCTCCTGGAGCGAGCCGAGCGTGCGGATCTCGGGGTTCACCGGAAGCCCCGCGTCGCGGAGAAGATCGAGCGTCTCGGAGTGAAGTCGGACCGCCGGGCCACCCTCGATGTCGCCGACCTGGTACGAGAAGAACGACAGGTCGCGGCTGGCCGTGATCTTCGGATCCTTCTGGCGCAGCGAGCCGGCGGCCGAGTTACGGGGGTTGGCGAACAGCCGCAGGCCCGCCTCGCCCTGCTTCTCGTTGAGCTCCTCGAACGCCGAGATCGGCATGTAGACCTCGCCGCGCACCTCGAGCACCGACGGCAGCCGGACCCCCCTCAGCTTCAGCGTCTCGGGCACGGCCTCGATCGTCGCCACGTTCCCCGTGACGTCCTCGCCCACGACGCCGTCTCCGCGTGTGGCTGCGCGCGTGTACCGCCCGTTCTCATAGAGGACCGACATGGCGACGCCGTCGATCTTCAGCTCGCACACGAAGTCGACGTCGCCGGAGATATAGCGCTCCATGCGCTTGCCCCACGCCAGCAGCTCTTCGAACGAGAAGGCGTTGTCGAGCGACATCATCGGCTGGCGGTGACGCACCGGCGCGAAGGTCGACGTGTCGGGCGCGGCGCCGACCTTCTGCGTCGGCGAGTCCGCCGTCACCAGCTCGGGATGGGCCTCCTCGATGGTGCGCAGCTCGCGGACGAGCGCGTCGTACTCGGCGTCGGAGACCTCCGGATCGTCGAGCTGGTGGTAACGGACGTTGTGGTACTCGATCTGCTGGCGCAGATCAGCAGCGCGGGCAGCAGGATCGTGATCGGCCACGAAGGCCGAAGCTACGCGCCGATTGTGAGTCTGCGGCTCGTTGCCTGCTCGCGCATGCGCTCGCCCAGTTGGGCGGTGAGCACGAGGGCACGTTCGGCCTGGGTGGCGCCGTGGCCGGCGAGGCCGCACGCCGGCGTGACCAGCGCCCGTTCGCGCAGCGCCAGCGACGGGCAGCCGCCACGGACGAGATCCGACCAGGCACCGAGCAGCCGTCGCCACAGGAACGTCACGTCGTCGCTGACTGGCGCGTCCGTGGGAACCGCGCCCCACGCCACCCATCCCCCGCCGGTGAGGAAGGCGCCGAGCAGCGCCGCGTCGAGGCCGCCAGCCAGGGCGACAGGCAGCGAAAGGATGTCGGGCCGCGCCTCGAGGACGAGGTCCCACCGCGTCGGACCGCAGCAGTGGACCCCCGTTGCCGCGGCGCCATGCAGTGACGCCAGCGCGCCAGTGAGCATGTCGACGACCGCGTGGGGCGGCAGCGGGAAGCCGGGATGCTCGACGACCGCGAGCGACGGCTCGTCGACGAACACGACAACGGGCGCGCCGGGCGCATGGCGGGCGACGCCGTCGATCACGGCGCGAGCGCGCGCTTGCACCGCTTCGGCGGCGACGGCAAACGCCACACGCGATGAAACCCCGGCCCGCGACAGCGCCAACCCAAGGGTGACGGGCCCCGTAAGCTGAATCTTGACCGGCCCGCGACGGCCCTCGATGCGCTCGAGGAAGCGAAGGAGACCGCCGTGCTCCGGCGGACCCAGCGTGGCGTCGACGGGAACACCCTCGGCCAGGGCGTCTTCGACGGCCTCGCGGTCGACCCGCAGCGTGCCGTCGTCGAGCACCGCGACCCCGCTGATGCCCTGCGCGGCCCGGGAGATCATCCCTTCCCGCGCCGACCGGTTCGGGAGCTCGGGGGCCGCGGGGAGATCGGGATGCCGGCTCAGGACGACGCCAGCGGCGGCTTCGGCATCGGTGTGCGGCAGGCTGCCGATCGAGGTCGCCAACCCCGTCGACAGCAGCTGCGTCACTCTGCGGTTCCCGCCGAACTCTGATCTGCTTCGAGGGCGGCGATCACGATGGCGGCGCTGTCCTCGAGGGCCTCGAGGACCTCCTCGGCCGGCGCGCGCTCCTGACGAACGGCGAGCGAGTAGCGCTTGATCACCGCCAGGTCGACGAGGCGCACTTCAGCTGCCATCCACTCTCCTTGTCGGGCCGTTGCGCGAAAGCTGTCGGCGCCTGCCAGTTCACCACCGTTCAGGCCGCGGGAGGCGGATTTGCCCGTAGATTTCGCCCGCTCGTGCTGCGCCTGCCCATCCGTCGTGCGTTTCCGTGGCTCCTCCGCGCCTGGTGGGCGGCGCTGCCGTTCACAGCAGGGCCCGGCCTCGCTGATGCCCTACGGGGTGCGGCCGACCCCGTGCGGACACTGGCGTCGGTCGGCCTGTGGACCGGCTGGGCCGCCGGCCTGACGGCGACGCTCGTCCCCCACCCGGTGTCGCTGACCGCCCTTCGGGTCCTGGCGCCGGCGGCGGTCGCGGCCGCAGTGGCGGCGGCCGTCGGCGGGGAGGCGTCGGACTGGGCCGCGGCATGGACCGCGGTCG
>JAFAUA010000324.1 GCA_019243595.1 Acidimicrobiia bacterium | reverse complement strand
TTGGCAGGCAGCGCTCGGACGTCCCCAGACCGGCAGCGTGGTGATGGGTGATGTCGTGTACGAGCCCGGCGCCGTGCGCATCGCCGACCATTCGACCGCGGCCGGCGGCGGCGGTGGTGGCGGGGGGCTCAAGGTCACGGGCACGGCGCGGGTCGTCTCGGTGTCGCTGGCGGCCAAGTACCAGACGCTGGTGAAGACCGGCCAAACCGTCAGCGTCGAGCTCCCCGACGGGTCAAGGACGCCGGGCACGATCACTTCGGTCGGTACCGTCGCCACGGTCGCACAGCAGGGCCAGGACCCGACGGTCGCCGTCGTCGTCACGCTCACCGACCAGCACGCCGGCGCCGGGCTCGACCAGGCGCCGGTCACCGTGCACATCACGACCAGCGAGGCCAAGGGTGTGCTGGCGGTTCCGGTGGGCGCGTTGCTGGCGCTGGCCGAGGGCGGCTACGCCGTCGAAAAGGTCACCAACCTGGGCACCACATCGCTGGTCGGGGTGCAGGCGGGCACCTTCGCCGACGGGTGGGTGCAGGTCACGGGCGCCGTCAACGAGGGCGACAAGGTGGTCACGGCCCAGTGAGCGAGCATTGGCGAGCGAACCAATCAGCAGCGCGTTGTTCGACCCGAAGGGTTGTCCTGCAGCTCGATGACGTCGTGAAGGAGTACCCCGGCGCGCCGCCGGTGCGCGCTCTCGACGGCGTCTCCCTCGGCGTCGACGAAGGCGAGCTGGTCGCCATCGTCGGTCCCTCGGGTTCTGGCAAGTCGACGCTGCTGCACGTCGTCGGCGCCCTTGACACGCCGACCAGCGGCCGCGTGCGCATCGCCGGACGTGACGTCGCCGGCCTGCGCGACTCCGAGCTGTCGCGGCTGCGGGCCGAGGCCATCGGCTTCGTGTTCCAGCAGTTCCATCTCCTCGACGGCCTTAACGCGCTCGACAACGTGGCGACCGGACTTCTCTATCGAGGCGTGCCCGCGAGCGAACGCCGCGACCGTGCGGCTGACGCCCTCGAGCAGGTCGGGCTGCAGCACCGCACCGGCCATCGGCCGACACAGCTGTCGGGTGGAGAACGGCAGCGGGTCGCGATCGCCAGGGCGGTCGTCGGCCGGCCGGCCATCGTCCTCGCCGACGAGCCGACGGGGAACCTCGACAGTCGCACGGGTGCGGAGATCATCGACGTCCTGCGGTCACTCAACGCCGGCGGCACGACGGTCGCGGTCATCACCCACGACGCTGGGATCGCCGCCTCGATGCAGCGCTGTATCGAGATTCGCGACGGTCACATCGAGTCTGACGGACACAGCGAATGAACTGGCGAGACGTCCTCCCGACCGGCAGCCTCGGCCTGCGCACCAAGCGCATGCGCTCGATCCTGACTGCGCTCGGCATCGCCATCGGCATCGGGGCCATGGTGTCGGTCGTCGGCATCTCGTCGTCGAGCCGCGCCGACGTGCTCGCCCAGATCGACCGCCTCGGCACCAACCTGCTGCAGGTGGCGCCCGGCCAGACCATCTTCGGCCAGGACACGCAGCTGCCGGTCGAGGCCCCGGCGATGATCCGGCGGATCCGGCCCGTGCAGTCGGCGGCGGCCACGCGCACGGTCGCGACGACCGTGAGGCGCAACGACAAGATCGACGTCGAGGAGACCGGAGGGATCGCCGTCGTGGCCACCGAGCCGCAACTGCTCTCCACGGTGGGCGGCAAGATGCGCGCCGGACGGTTCCTGAACGCGGCGACCGAGCACTACCCGGCGGTCGTCCTGGGGTCCACGGCCGCCAGCCGCCTGGGCATCGACTCGCTCGCCGGCCAGCCGCTCGTCGACATCGGCGGCCACTGGTTCGAGGTGGTCGGGATCCTCGACCCCGTCCCGCTCGGTCCCGACATCGACCGCTCGGCGCTCATCGGCTACGACGTGGCCAAGCGCCTGTTCGGCATCAACGACTCGGCTTCGACCGTGCGCGTGCGCACCGACCCCCACCAGGTCGAAGCGGTGCGCGCCGTTCTGGCCGCGACGGCGAACCCCCAGGCGCCCGCCAACGTCACCGTGACGCGGCCGTCGGACGCCCTGGCGGCGCGCGCGACCACCGACGAGGCCCTGACCGCGCTCTTGCTCGC
Source organism: Acidimicrobiia bacterium (assembly GCA_019243595.1). Classification (GTDB taxonomy): domain Bacteria; phylum Actinomycetota; class Acidimicrobiia; order Acidimicrobiales; family AC-14; genus CADDZP01. The sequence continues at coordinate 18,506 of JAFAUA010000324.1, read as the reverse complement.
CCTCGGCGGCGTCGCCCTCCTCGTCGGCGGCGTCGGCATCGCCAACGTCATGGTGATCGCCGTCCTCGAACGACGTACGGAGATCGGACTCCGACGGGCGCTCGGAGCGACGCGTCACGAGGTTCGCCTCCAGTTCCTCGTCGAGGCGGTACTCCTGTCGGCCCTTGGTGGCCTCGCCGGCATCGCCATCGGCGCCGGCATCACCGTCGGCTACGCCAGCGTCCGCGGCTGGGTGATCAGTGTGCCCCTGCTCACCCTCGCCGCGGCCGTCGGTGTGTCGTTCGTCGTAGGCGCGGTCGCCGGTCTCTATCCGGCGTCCCGCGCCGCCCGACTGGTCCCCGCCGAGGCGATCCAACCGGCGTAGCCGCTAGACACTGGGCGAAGATGGAGTTCGACACTTTCGACACCGAGACGTTTGCGGACGAGCTGGCACAGGCGGAGAACAATCGCGAGATCGCGACTCGCGTCCTCTTCGAGAACGAACGGGTCCGCGTGTGGGAGCTCGCCCTCGAACCGGGTCAGCGTGCTCCGTTCCACTGCCATGCTGTGCCCTACTTCTTCACCTGTGTCGACGCCGGCAGATCGCTCAGCCGCTTCCCGAACGGCACGAGCGTCGAAGTCGACTACGCCGAGGGCGACACCTGGTTCGACAACATCGCCAACGGGCCCGAGATCCACGACCTCGAAAACATCGGCGACAACCGCCTCCGCTTCACGACTGTCGAGCTACTCGACAGCTGAACCGGGCTTGCATCTCCGTCATTGCGCGGGTGCGTGAGTCGCCCTACCCGGAATCCCCGTTTCCGGCTTGGCGGTCCCGTCTTCTCTCATCAGGTCTAGAAGTCGTTTCGCGGCTGCTCGGACCTGGGTGGACGGTGCCCCGGCAGCCATCAATTCATCGAGGTCCATCCTTTTCAGAGCGCGCAACAACTCACAAGAGCCTTGGTCAAAGGCTTCGACCGCTGCGGTCTTGCCCATCATCCGTCCTCGGGAATCCCGGGTCAGCGCGGGGCGCTGGCGCTGCCATGCGACGCCGAATTCGGCTTGAACGCGCTTGACGCAGCCACGGCAGGACCGCGCACAGAAACCGAGCCGCTGGCTCGCCATGCAGTTGCCAGTTCAGTTTGGTTCGGCCTGACAATGAGATTTGCTTCGAGACGCTCCCGCCGTACTCGTGAGCCAACCCTGCAAGTAGGGCACGACGGTCCCGTCGTTCTGACCCAGCTGCGCCGTCAGTGAGTAGCCGCTCCGCGACGAATTTCGGTGGTCAATCGACACGCAGCCCTCACCATCGAAGAGGCCGGCAACGTACGCGCGGTAGGTCACCCGTCCATTGTGCCTGGCGGGTATGACAAGAACGCACGGCGACCGCGAGCGGCGCCGACACGAGCATTCAGTCGTACAACAGGACCCAAGAGGTCGTTGTCGCACCCCTCGCTACTGGCACCGCTCAGACCTGTTCAGCGCCGCCGACGCCCGCGGCCTGAGTCGGTGCCCTTGTAGTTGAGGATCTGATGGAGCGCGTGCTCGACCTCCACCAGGTCCGCCTGGTCGGCCATGACCTGGTCGACGTCCTTATACGCAGCAGGGATCTCGTCGATCAGGTCGGCCGCGCTCTCGCGCTGCCACGACTTGGTGTTGGCCATCTGTGCGGCCATGTCCTCGACCGTGAAGCGCTTGCGGGCCGCGCTGCGGCTCAGGCGCCGGCCGGCGCCGTGCGAGCACGACTTGTAGCTGGCCTCGCTCCCCTTACCGCGCACGATGTACGAGCGCGTTCCCATCGAGCCGGGGATGACGCCGTGGTCGGTCACGTCAGCCCGGATGGCGCCCTTGCGCGTGATCCACAGCTCGCGGCCCTCATGCGTCTCGAGCGCAGTGAAGTTGTGGTGGCAGTTGATGCGCCGGCGCTCGCAGCCCGTGCCCGTGTAGAGGAAGAAGGCGCGCAGAGCTGCGTCCATCATCTGCTCGCGGTTACCGAGCGCGTAGGCCTGGGCCCACAGGAGGTCGGCCAGGTAGGCGTCGAACTCCGGCTGGTCCTGGGTGAAGTAGGCCAGGTCGCGGTCCTCCAGACCCAGCTCCAGCTGCTTGGCGAGCGTGCGGGCGCGCTCGATGTGCTGCGTCGCCAGCTTGTTGCCGACGCCGCGGCTACCGGAGTGCAGGACGATCCACGTCACATCGCGCTCGTCCAGGCACACCTCGAAGAAGTGGTTACCCGAGCCGAGCGTGCCGAACTGGTCCAGTGCGCGCTTGCCCAGCTCGCCCAGGTCGCGAGGTGGCAGGTTGGCCGCGAACCAGTCCTCGGCGGCGCGCGTCGCCTGGGCGTGCCACTTGCCGAGGCCGGCCGGCACCGCCTTGGCCACCATTGGCTGGAAGCGGTCGAGGTCGTCTCGCAGCTGATCGGCGGTCAGGTCGGTCTCGACCGCGATCATTCCGCAGCCGATGTCGACACCGACTGCGGCCGGGATGATGGCACCACTCGTCGGGATGACGGAGCCCACCGTCGCGCCGATGCCCACGTGGGCATCGGGCATGAGGGCAACGTGGCCGTCGACGATCGGCAGGCGCGCCGTCTTCTCCGCCTGGCGGATGGTGCCCTCCTCGACATCGCTCGCCCAGGAGATGAGCTTGTCGTTGATCGTGTTCGGCATGTCGCTGTTGTGGAGCATTCTGGCGGTAGTGGGCGTCCTATACCCCTACCCACGACCGCCAAGGCGGCAGCGCTCAGTAGTACCGGAGCTCGATCACGTTGCCGTCGGGATCACGGATGTAGATGGACGTGGCGTCGCCCTGCGCGCCCCAACGGACGTCCGGTCCGTCGACGACTTCGTAGCGACCGCTCGCCTTAAGTGCATCGAAGTCGTCGCTCTCGACGACCAGGCAGAAGCGGGACGTTCTCGCCCGTGCGTGGCGTCTCCAGGAGATCGATGATCGTCGTCGCGTCGACGCGCACCGACGGGAAGAACACCTGCTTCTGCCGCCACTCCTCCACGCGCAATGGCTCCAGCCCGAGCTCATCGCAGTAGAAGCGCAGAGACCGCTCGACATCGGAGACGTTCAGCACAACATGATCGAAGCCCAGAACCTTCATGCCTCAATGGTGTCGGATCGACGACCAAAGAGGAGGTCAGTGGCCGGCTACGGCCACCCGGTTGCGTCCGGCGCGCTTGGCGTCGTAGAGGGCTTCGTCGGCCGCGTGGAGGACCTGCTCGAGGTCGCTCACGAAGCCCGACGCACAGCCGACGCTGACCGTCACCACCAGCGTGTTGAACGGGTTGAGCGCGAACGGGGTGTCGGACACGACAGCCCGCAGGCTCTCCCCCAACTGTGCGGCCTCGGCGGCCTCGGCTCCCACCGCCAGGACGACGAACTCCTCACCGCCCCACCGCACGACGAGGTGGCGATCCTGTACGGCGCTGAGCAGCCGCCCGGTGACGACCCGCAGAACCAGGTCGCCGACGGCATGGCCCTCGTTGTCGTTGATGCGCTTGAAGTGGTCGACGTCGACCATCAGCACGCTCGCCGTGGTGTCGGGGGGCAGCTTGGACAGATGTGCCTCGAGACGACGACGGTTGCCGAGGCCGGTCAGCGTGTCGGTGCTGCTGAGGTGGTCGAGCTCCTCGGCTTGGCGCTGGAGCGCGGCCTCCTGCGCCTTCACCCTCAGGGCGGCCGCCACCCGGGCCACCAGCTCGGCGGGCTCGCACGGCTTGCGCAGGTAGTCCTGGGCGCCGAGGTCGAGGCCCTCGGCCACCTCGCTGCCCGAGGTGCGGGCGGTAAGGAAGAGGACCGGCAGGTGACGCAGGCGGTCGTCGGCCTTCATCTCCTCCAGGGCACTGATCCCGTCCATCACCGGCATGTCGACGTCGAGGAGGATGAGGTCGGGCGGCTCCTCGCGGCAGACTGCGATCGCCTCGCGACCGTCCGCCGCCTCGGACACCTCGTAACCGGCGTCGACGAGCGTTCGCGTCAGGATGCGCCTTGTGGCGGTGGAGTCGTCGGTGACCAACACCTTCGGCGGTGCCACCCGGTCGGGCTTGCGCCGGTCGGAACCGGAGTGCTGCGTGTCGGCCATCACTTGCCACCGCCCTCGGTGCGCTCGAGGAGGCGGACGACGAGCGGCTGGCCGTTGCTGACGAGGGGGACGGTCGCAGCGACGGTCGTGCCCGGTACGGCGAACTCGTAGTCCGAACCCCGCGCCACCGCGGGGAGCGACAGGACCGACGGCTCGGGCAGCAGGGCTTTGAGGTTGCCCGCCAGCATGTTCGTGATCTCGCCGAGGGCGTCGCACACGTCGGCGAACGAGGGTGCGTCGGTGCTCTGGAACATCGCCTGTGACAGCGCGGTCGCGAGTCCCATCTCGCACTGCAGGACGACCGCGCCCTGCCACGCGCCGTCGATGTGCACGAGGCTTGTGACCTCGGCCTGGACGGCGCCCGCTGGATCCGGACCGGGCTCGATCGTGAGCTCGAACAGCGATGCCCAGATCGTCCGGGCGATCTCCCGGATGTCCTCCTCGATGGTGGTCATGGACATGATGTGCCCTCTCTGGTCTTGCGATAGCAAATGGCCCGGCCGAGCTCGAGGCGCTCGAAGCCGTCGTGGACTCCGTAGGTCGTCTCGGCGCTGCCGAGGAAGAGATAGCCGCCCGGACGCAGGACGCGGGCAACCTTGTCCAGCACCTGCTTCTTCACGGCGGGCTCGAAGTAGATCAGGACGTTGCGCAGCATGATGATGTCCATCGGCGGCACCGAGGCCAACGACCCGACCAGGTTCAACTGCTTGAACGTCACCTGCGATCGCACCTGCGGACGGAGGCACCACTCGCGGCCCGAGCGCTCGAAGTACTTCACCAGCAGGGCGGCCGGGAGGCCCCGGTTGACCTCCATCTGGGTGAACACGCCGGCCTTCGCCCGCTCGAGCACGGCGCGGCTCAGGTCGGTGGCCAGGATGCTGATCCCCGGCCGGCTGGGGAAGTGCTCTGCCACCATGAGGGCGATGCTGTAGGCCTCCTGACCGGTCGCCGCTCCCGCCGACCACAGGTCGACGCGGCCGTTGGCGTCGAGGAGCGACGGCATGATCGACGTCCGTAGCGCCTCGAAGGGGTGGACGTCACGGAAGAACGACGTCTCGTTGGTCGTCATCGCTTCGACCACCTCGTCGGACAACCGCGCGCTGCCCGAGCGCAGGAGCCGGGCCAGGTCGGCCACCGAGCCCAGGCCCTCCCGCTCGACGAGCGGAGCCAGGCGGGCCTCGACCAGATACTCCTTGCCGTCGAGGGCGATGGCGCTGCGCTCCAGCACCAGGCTGCGCACGAGCTCGAAGTCCTCCGCCGCGACCGTCACCGCGTCACCTTCCCGGAGATGCGGCGGGCCAGCTCCGGTCCGATGGCCCCCACAGGGTGCACGGTGTCGGTCAGCCCGGCGGCGGCGACCGCGGCGGGCATGCTCGCAACCACCGACGTTTGCTCGTCCTGGGCGATCACCGTTCCCCCCGCAGCGCGCACGGCCTCGGCGCCGCGAAGCCCGTCGTGGCCCATGCCCGTGAGGACGACGCCCAGCACGCCGGCGCCGTAGGCCGCAGCGGCCGAGCGAAAGAGGACGTCGGCGGCGGGCCGGCACGAGTTCTCGGGTGGGCCGTCGTAGATGCGGATCCGCACGCGGTCCCCGGACCTCACCACCGCGAGGTGGTGGCCGCCCGGCGCGAGATACACGCGACCGGGGACGACCGGCTCGCCCGGCTGCGCCTCGGCGACGGGGACGGCGGCGGCGCGGTCGAGGCGCTGAGCCAGGATCATCGTGAACACGGGCGGCATGTGCTGCACGACGAGGATGGGAACGCGCAGGGGACCGCCGACGGCCGGCAGGATCTCGGCCAAGGCGTTGGGGCCACCCGTCGACGCCGCCATGACCACGACGTCCACGGCCCGGGCGCCGGCAGCGCGCACGCGCGGCGCGGCCTTCGGCGTCGGACCCATGCTTGGACGGACGAGCGCCTTGATGCGGGGCAGGAGCTCGGCCACCACCTGGTCCTCGGCGAGCCCGATGCCGTCGGCGCGCGGCTTCATGGCGAAGTCGCTGGCGCCCGCGGCAAGGGCGTCGAGAGTTGCGTCCGCGGCGGGCGCGGTGAGGTGGCTGAACACGATCACCGGCAGGGCCGTGTTCGTCCGCCGGATGGCAGCCAGCGTCTCGAGGCCGTCCATCACCGGCATTTCGAGGTCGAGGACGACGACGTCGGGCCGCAGCGCCTCGATCTTGGCGAGGGCGAGCTTGCCGTTGGCCGCGACTCCCACGAGCGCGAGCGACGGGTCGCGCTCGATGGCGCGACCGACGACCCGGCGGACGACGACGGCGTCGTCGACCACGAGCACCCGGATGGGCGGGGCCGCGATGGGACGCTGCACCGTCGTCAGGGCTCCAGACCCAGGAGGGCCAGCTTCTCGGAGATCGACTCCTTGGTGAACGGCTTCATCACGTACTCGTCGGCGCCGGCCTCGAGGGCGCGCATGACCTGGGCGGCCTCGGTCTCGGTCGTGACCATCACCAGGCGTGAGGTCGACGAGTACGGCGGCTGGCGCACCGCTTCGACGAACTCGATGCCGGACATCTCCGGCATGTTCCAGTCCACGAGCATGAACTCCGGAGCGAAGCCGTGGCCCAAGCGGTCCAGGGCCTCGCGCCCGTTGGCGGCTTCCTCGACTTCGCAGCCCAGTTCGACGAGCATGCGATTGAGGACGAGCCGCATGGCGCGGGAGTCGTCGATCACGAGAGCTTGCACAAGGTCTCCTAGGTCGTTGCGGTAAGTGTGAGGGCGCGGTCGGCGTCGAGGACGAGCAGCAGGCGGTTGTCGAGCTGGTAGCAGCCGGTGACGAACGTCCGGATCGTCGACGCGACGGTCTCGGGCACCTGGTCGCAATTCAGACCGTCGACGTCGGCGACATCCTCCTCGGCGTCGACGACGAGGCTGACGGTCTCGGCACCGGCGGTCATCACCACATTGGCGACGCCCTGGCCCTCCTCGCGCGGGGGGAGGCCGAGTCGGGCCCGGGCGTCGACGGCGGTGACGATTCGTCCCCGCAGGTTGAGTAGGCCAGTGACCGACGGGTCGGCCAGTGGCACGGGCGTGACTGGGACGTCGCCCAGCACCTCCTGGACCCGACCGACCTCCACGCCCAGCAACAGGTCACCGACGTGAAGCAGGCAGTAGCGCTCGTCGCTCATGATCCAGCGTCCAACGCGAGGTCGGCGATGAGGGCCTCCACGTCGAGCAGCTCGGTGACGCGATCGTCGACGACGACCGATCCGGCCACGCCTCTTCGACCACCCCCGCGGATGGGTGTCGCCACGGTGGGGACGATGTCCTCGACGTGGCCGACGACCAGGCCGACGAGACCGGCGGAGGACTGGCACACGACAGTCGGCAGTGCGGCGCCCGCCTCGTCGGGGGCCGGCTCCAGCCCGTTCGACAGCACTTGCTCGACCCGCAGGAGGGGAAGGATCGTGTCGCCGTACTGCAGGACCTCGCGCCGCCCGACGCGCTCGACCGACGCCACGGGGACGTGTTCAAGACGCTGCACGCGCCCGAGTTCGACGGCAACCCGTCCGCCATCGGGCGTCGACAGCACGAGCAGACCCGGGTCGTTCTCCACGCCGGCGGCGGCGACCGTGCCGGTGGGCTCAGCCGTGGGCGTCGTGATGCCGGCGCGAGTCGCCAGCCCGGCGCCGTCGAGCACCAGCGACGGCACGCCGTCGCCGAGAATCGTCACCCCGGCGAACACGGGGATCCCTCGCGTCGCCTTGGTGAGCGGCTTCACCACCATCTCGGTCATGTCGCCCACGCGGTCGACGATGAGGCCGTACCGCTTGCTCGCCGACTCGACGACGGCGATCGTCAGCCCGTCGCCCTCCGGCGGCGGGGCACCAAGTTGGGTCGCCAGGTCGACGAGCGGGAGCAGTTGGCCCCGGAGGCGATAGATGCGCGCTCCGGCGACGTCGTCGACCGACGCTGCAGCCTGGGCGGCGTCGAGGCTGACGACCTCCTCCACCTCGATCTGGGGAATGGCGTAGCGCTGGCCCCCGCACCAGATGACGACGGCCGGCATGATCGTGAGTGTCAGCGGCACGCTGATGCGGAAAAGCGTCCCGCGGCCGGGCTCCGACGTGACCTCGACGCTGCCGCCGACCTGGTCCAGGCTCGAGCGGACGACGTCCATGCCGACCCCACGGCCCGAGAGGTTCGTGACCTCCTCCTTGGTCGACAGGCCGGGATGGAACATCAGCTCGAGCGCGTCACGCTCGGACAGGGCCGTCGCCGCCTCGGGCGCGAGCACACCGCTGGCGACGGCTCGATCCACAAGGCGGGCGGGGTCGACGCCGCGGCCGTCGTCGGACACCTGGATCTCGACCCGTCCGCCGGAGTGCATGGCGCTGATGCGAACGGTCCCCTCGGCGGGCTTGCCCGCGGCGACCCGGTCGGCGGGCGCCTCGATGCCGTGGTCGACGGCATTGCGAACCAAGTGCAGCAACGGGTCGCCCAAGGCCTCGTTGATGGCCTTGTCGACGCCGACCTCCTCACCCTCAATCTCGACGCGGACCTGCTTGCCGACGCCGACGGCAAGGTCGCGGACGATCCGGCGGAACCTGCTCGTCACGGTGCCGATCGGTTGGAGGCGAGCCTGGCGCACGCCCTCCTGGAGCTCACTCGTTGCCAGCCGGAGCTGCCGGTAGGGAAGCGTCAGCGGTCCGTCGTCGTCGACCGCCGCGATCTCCGCGATCTGATTGCGCGCCAGCACCAGCTCGCCGACCAGGTCCATGAGCGTGTCGAGGACGCCGACATCGACGCGGACCGTGTTCTCCGACGCTCGCGTCGGCGGCTGCCCGCCGGCCGCAGGCGCGGAGGGCGCCGGGACGGGGTAGGCGTCAGCAGCGCTCGCGTGTTGCGGTCCGAGGTGGCCCTCGAGCTCCGCGATGAGAGCGGCGTGGTCGTCGTCGGCTTCGGTCCCCGTCGACTCGACGACGTCGAGGACGGTGCGGATGCGGTCGCCGAGCGTCAGGAGCGACGACGTGATGCCGGCGTCGAGTGCGACGTCGCCGGCGCGCAGCGCGCCGAGCAGGTCCTCACCGGCGTGGCTGAGGGCCTCCAGCTTCGTGAACCCGAGGAACCCGCAGGTGCCCTTGACCGTGTGGACCGTGCGAAAGACCCGCGCCAGCAGTTCGGTGTCCGCCGGCGCCGCCTCCAGCGCGACCAGGTCGCGATCGAACTGGTCGAGGTTCTCCCGGCTCTCCTCGAGGAAGAGCTCGATGATTTCGGCGTCGTTGCTGTCCACGGGAATCAGCCCGCGCTGAAGGCCTCGGTCGCAAACGCGTCGTTGCCGTTCACCAGGCCGTGCCCATTCCCCTCGGCGAGGTCGGTCCGCCCGGGACTGGCGGCCGACGTCGGCTCGCCGACGTGCTGGCCGAACTGGGCGACCAACGCGGTGAGCTCCCTCGAAAGCCGCGTGAGCTCATCGGCCGCCTGCAGCGTCTCGACGGCGCCGTCGGTCGTCGTGCGAGCCGCTTCGGCGACGCCCGTGATGCTGCGGGCGATCTCGGTGGACCCCGACGCCGCATCGCTGACGCTCCGGCTGATCTCGCGCGTGGTGACCGCCTGCTCCTCGACCGAGGCAGCGATAATCGTCTGGATGTCGTTGATCTGGCGGATGATCGACACGATCTCGCCGATCGCAGTGACCGCCTGACGGGTGTCGTCCTGGATCGTCTCGATCTTTCGACCGATCTCCTCGCTCGAGCGCGCCGTCTGCCGGGCCAGCGCCTTCACCTCGTTGGCGACGACGGCGAAGCCCTTGCCCGCGTCTCCCGCCCTCGCCGCCTCGATGGTGGCGTTGAGCGCGAGCAGGTTCGTCTGCTCCGCGATCAGCGTGATCACCTTGATGACCTCACCGATCTCCGCCGAGCTGGTGCCCAGCTTCAGCACGGTCTCGTTCGTCGCCTCGGCGATGGCGACGCCCTCGGACGCGACCCGCGCCGCGTCGCCGGCGTTCTTGGCAATCTCCTGGATGCTGGCCCCGAGCTCCTCGGTGCCGGCCGAGACCGACTGCACGTTGTTGGACACCTGCTCGGCCGCCGCCGACACCGTCGACGCCTGCGCGGCGGTCTCCTCGGCGGTGGCGCTCATCTGCTGGCTCACCGCCGACAGCCGCTCCGAGGAGGTCGTCAGAGACGACGACCCGCGGACGACGCCTGCCACCGTCGTGCCCGTACGGTCCATCGACTCGCGAAGCGCCCGGGCGACCCAGCCGACCTCGTCGCTCGAGTCCACGTCGACGGTGTGGCTGAAGTCGCCGGTCGAGACGGCTTCCAACGCGCCGACCAGCTGGCGCACGCCGCTCGTGACCGACCGGTACAGGCCGAAGAACAACCACAGCGCGATCAGCAGGGCGGCGCCTGCGATGGCCTCGACACGTGCCTTCCCGCTCTGGAAGCCGTCGACGCGGACGGCGAGGAGGTGGTCGAGCTGGGGATCGAGGGCGCGGCTCAAGGCGATCGCCTGATCCCGCACCGACGCGCTCACCGTCTGCACGGGCCGCGCCGCGCCGGAGCCAGTCACCGCCTTGGACAGCTCCGTCGTCGACGCACCGAGGGCCGACAGTGGGCCGCTCGACGCCGGTGCCAGGCGCGTGTCCTTGGTGTTCTTCACCGCCTTCTGGATGTCGGTGGCCAGGCTGGCCATCGTCGAGGTCACGACGCCATCGGCGACGGCGATGTCGTCGTGGCGCCCGGTGGCGTCGACGGTCGCCAGATCCGCCGCCAGACCGCTGGTGTCCAGCAGGGTCGGGATCTTCACCGTGAAGGCGTCCATCACGTAGAACGAGTCGAGATCCGGATCGAGCGTGAGGTTCGACACGTCGGCGGCTTCGGCAATCAAGCCGACGGTGCTGGACCCGACGCCCGCCCACACGTCGACGGCGTGGGCTCCCGTCGCGGGATCCAGCGCCGCGGCGGTGGCGATCGCACCCTTCAGCGAGCTCCAGGAGCGGGAGACGTCCAGCTTCCCGCGGAGCGACGCCAGCGAGGCGTCGACCTGGCCGACCGCGGCCTGGACGGCGGGAACGGTTCCGGCCACGTTGTTGGTGGCCGCTTCCGCCCGGGCGTTGTCGACCGCGACGAGGAGCTCGGCCATGGGCTTGATGGCGGTCACGCCCACGCGCTCCTTGGCGCTGAAGGCGACCTGGTTGTTGCGCACGCCGATGTAGCCGTTCATCACCACACCGAGCGGCACGAGCAGGACGACGGCGATGAGTGCGAACTTCTGCGCCAGCTTGAGGCGGCGCATCACCCGCTCAGCGGGGGCGAAGATCCTCCACGCGCCTCGGTTGCGGCTATCTGCTGTGGTGCCGGCCATTGCTGCCTCCCCCTGGTGTTGGCAGCCGGGCAGGTCCCCTCCGAAGACACCCGCCCGAGCGCGTCTATGCGTCCGTTGGAAGCGTTATCGGCAGATAGAGCCGTTCAGCTGAGGCGCGAATCGCCAATTGGGCCGTTCGGCCCATCAGACGATCTCGCCACGGCCACAGACCGTGGTGCCTTCGCTCGCTGCTTACGCACGCGAGGCTCGCGGAGCGGTTCACCTAATACACGGATGATCCTCGTGGCATCCGCGTGACTTTCGCCGGCGGATGCGGGCGCGCCGATCGCCCGCTCGGGTCGCCGGTCAGTGACGACTGTTGAGTACAGAAGGCGCGTCGGCGGCGTCGGCGTTCTGACGGCGCGTTCGGTAGCCGATGCCATAGGGCGGATCGACAGTTCCGTCGTGGTGGAACTCCCCCCAGCGCGTCAAGCGCTCGCGAGAGCTGCTCCGCGCAGCGCGGCACTTCGAGGTCCCGTGGTTACATGGCCCGCTACGAGGATGCCGCCCGGGATAAGGACCACCATCCGGTTTCCTTGGCCTGAGCTCGTGCGCGGTCGCAACCAGGACGAGGTACCGTCGGCGACCCCGGGCATCGCACGCGGTTGCGACTCAGAGGCCGCGAGATCGCACGGTGCTGTGTGATCCGGAGGCGGCCAGGTGCGACGGGCCAGAGAACGGAAACTGTGACCCCGTCAGGCTCCTCAGGGCGAGACCCGATAGATCGTGTGGACGCCGTCGGTGGCGAGGACGCCTCCTGCCGCAATGTCGCCGAGGGTGCTCGGGCTGATACCTGCATCCCTAGGCCGCAAGACAACCACGGCGTTGCCCGAAAGCAGATAGTCCCGAACGGCTCGTTGCCATTTTGTGTTCGCCGCGCGCGCCACGCGGCTACCGCCACGCCCGCGAAGGCTCATGTCAGGCGCGTAGGTGCGCCCTGTCACGTCGACCCAATCAGGGCAACCGTCTGCGAGGGTGCGGTCCAAGACGTTCAGTTGGATGAGCGCCATCGGCGAGTCCGACATGACACACTCGGCGTTGGACACCGCCGATGCCAGCTGTCCCGGCGATCGCGAGGCGCTCGTCGCACGTGTTTGGTACCACAGGGCCTTCGCTGGGACTATCAACAGGAGCGCGATGGCGAGGGTACCGGCGACGAGTGGAACGCGGCCCGACCGCCCACGCTTACAAGCGACTGAAGCGGCCCCAGTCGCAATGCACAGTGCAGCGGCCGGCGTCAGATAGTCGGTGTAGTAGGCGAAGAACGACGGCGCGGCGACTAAGACGCCTCCGCAGGCCACGAGCAGCACCGCGGGCAGGCGCGCGGCCGGCGTCCGCCACGCGGCGAGCGCGAGCAGCACGCCCAGGACCACTAGGACCGCGTCGAGAAGGTACGCGGCCTGCCAGGTGACTCCCTTCGGCAGCCCGTTCAGGACGAGGAGTGCGCGGAGCGCGTTGGCTTGCTGACGGCCGATTTGCTCCGAGACGACCATCCGCCACATCGCCGTGGGCGCAAGCGCGAAGAACGCGCCGCAGATTGCCGCGACCGCTCCTATAGCGCCCGCTATCGCTGCCCCGGCATCGCGGGTGCGATGCCGCGCCACCAGGAAGCAGACCACCACCGCCAGCGGGACCGCATACCAAACTTTGACTGACGCCGCGGCACCGAGGGCCGCGCCACACGCCAGCGCCGAGCGCGCGCTGCGCGGCCGCCCGACGCCGGTGTATGCGACCAGGCCGCACAGCAGGAGAAGGTTGCCCAAAGGTTCGAGCCGGCTCACGTATTCGGCGCGGACCGACAAGAACCATCCGGCATAGAAAAGTCCGCCCGTCGTGGCCGCCCAACGCGGAGCCCCGAGGCGCCGGGCGGCAACGACGACTAGGACGGCGCTCGCGGCGCCGAAGGCGATGAACTCCAGGCTGACGAACGCGTAGCCGACGTGATCATTCGTCACGCGTCCGATCCATGCGGCGGGAGCGGTGGCCAGCGCGACGCCAGGCGGATGCAGGAGGATGAAGTCGCGGTATGGCACGCGGCCGCGCACCAGCGCGGCGCCTGCGGCGTAGTAGACGCCGGAGTCGTAGCTGTAGTTGCCGACGAGACCGACGCCGGTAAATGGGACGAGGACCCGCAACGCGAAGGCGACAAGGAAAACCGCGCTGTAGGTCAAGCTTTCGGCGCTTGCCGCGCGCCGCGCCGCCCATCGTTTCGCGGTTGAGGGAGCCTCTGCCATTAGGCACCGTTCGAAAAGAGCGCTCGCCGAGCGGACCACGCGCAGACGGGCGCTCGACGTGGTTGCGGCCAAGGCGTGCACGACACGTGTAGCTGGCGCAGCTCAATGACAACCACGGCGGCGTGGACGTCGATTCGAACACGGTGAACGGCAACCTGTCGGTCAATGACAGCACGCCCACGTCGCCACCGCGCTCGATGCCGACTGTCCCCCCGAGACCACCGACCCGAGCAACAACAGCGACTCGACGCACTCCCTGACCTGCGCGGCAACGCGCCGACTGTGGCGCCAAGTGGCAACTCGTTCGCCGCGGCGGTCAGTGCGATTCCTGGGCACGACAACTCGGCGATAGCGGTCCAACGAAAAGTGAGGCGGTCGCAACAACCGCCTCTCTCCGTCACGACGCCGTGCACCATTGGCGTTCTCACTGAGGCTCAGGGCTGTCGGCGCGGTCGACGGCTCCGACCGAACAACTCCCACCAGGTCGCAGAAACGAGCCACATCATGGCCACAAACAGGGCGACGAAGCAGACAGCGAGGAAGTCAAGCCAGACGACCATTGAGCGCAGGTTACGGCACGCCGTCCGCGACCCGAACGCGCAGGGGTTCGGGCCGGGCCTAGCCTGGCCCTGAAGGGTGACCCTCCCTTGATCCGCCAAGCCTGGAAGGACACTCTTGCTGGGTTCGACCGGCCAGCCCGTTCCCACGGGCTGTCCGGTTGTCCCCGCATCGTGCGTGCAGATCGCAACGGCGACGTTGCGTCGCCAGATGGGCCCCTCGTTGGGCGGGCTAGTCGCTGATGGGGAATACCTGGTCGAGCCTCGTGATGCTCAGAACCTTTCGTGCGCCAGAACGAGGCGACTGCAGCAGGAGCGACCCGTCTCGCTCTGCGACACGCTTCAGGGCGATCACCAAGACGCCGAGCCCCGTGGAGTCTATGAATTCCATCTCGGACAGGTCGAGCACGAGGTGTGTGCTGTCGCTCTGGATCAGGTCGGTCAAGGTCTCTTCGACGGTCGGCGCCGTCGACGCGTCGACCACGCCGATGATGCGGACGACACACGCATCATCGTCGGCCGAGATGACGAACCGGACCTCTCCACTCGCCCCCACTGCTTCTGCCACTGGGTACTCCGGAGCGGGCGGGCCGATGGTTCCAGTCCCGACGCCGCAGAATACCGGTCGCTAGGTGCAAGCGGTCGGCGGACGCGACAAGCGATCCCAGACACCATGGGGGTTTGACCTGACCTTCTGCACGAGATTGGCATGCGGCGGCGACGGGAAGAACCTCATCACAGGGACACGATGGGCGGTGGAGGACACGCCCGTCGATGTCCTAAGACGCACAGCGTCGGTCCCGGAGTGGTCACTCGCCGCAGCAGACTGACCGCCCCGGCCACCGGTATTGCGCCTGTCGTGCCGCCACTGAAACCGTGTTGCGGATCGCGTTGCGTGAGCCCTGGGACCCGCGAACCCGCCCACCGCAGAGCTGTGCACCGAACTTGATCACCAGCGGGGCTTGCCGCTTTCCTGTTCTCCGCTTGATGGCCCGGGCTCCAGAACCTGACAACCGATCCCCGTCGCGCCAGGCAATCAACGCCGCTCCTCGCGGGGCGATGGCTCGGAGGGGAGCAGCCGGCACGGCGCCTCGCAGACCACGCCGAGCCGCCGTTGTGACCGCGGTCGTCGCTGCGGCCGTCACGATCCTGGCGTCCACCGCGACCGCACAGACCACGCATCCCAGACCACGCCCGCTATTTCCGAGTCGAGACCCCTGACCGCATTGTCGCTCTCACCTTCGATGACGGCCCTGACCCGCGCTGGACACCAACAGTCCTTGCGATGCTTGCCCACTTCGGTGCGCACGCCACCTTCTTCGACATCGGGGAGAGCGCGGCGCGTGTGCCCGGACTGGTACTGGCCGAGTTGCACGCAGGCAACGAGGTCGCCGACCACACCTGGAGCCATGCCCACCTCCTCACAGTGTCTGATCGCGCTCTGGCCGCCGAGATCGCCGCCGACCGCGACCTGTTGGGCGCCATTGCCGGGCGCACGCCGGCATGGTTCCGACCGCCGTACGACGAGTGGGATGCGGAGGTCGCTCGGGCAGCGGTCGTCGCAGGCATGCACACCGTGCTGTGGAGCGCCTGCGTCGAGCGCTTCATTGACCACCGCAGTATCGCCGGCGGCGTCTCTGAGCTCCTCGAAGACGTGCGACCGGGCGCCATCATTCTCGCCCACGACGGCGGGGTCCCCGCACGCCAACGGACGATGACCGCCCTTCCCCTCTTGCTGGCTGGCTTGGCCCGCAGTGGCTATCGCATTACCACGGTCAGCGAGCTGCTCCGCCAGGCCGGACGCGCGGCTCACGGGTCCTAGCCGGTGGTCTCAGCGCCGTTGTGAGCGGTATCGCTTGCTGAAGTTGGCCCGCACAGAGCGCCCGCTCGGGTCGCCCGCCGATGACGACCGTTGAGTACAGAATCCGCGTCCGGGCGTCGATGTCTGGCGACGCACTCTGAACTCGATGACGAAGGGCGGAGCGGCAGCGATGTGTTGGCGTCTCGGGCGACGACGGCACGGCGTTCGCGCCCGCGCGCGCCGGCGAACCCACACACCGCCTCGCTTTACGGCAACACGTGAGGGGCGGCTCAAAGGATCTTGAACCGCCCCGGGATCCGCGGAGGCGATGCGTTGAGCCGGGGCGTTTCACATTGACCCCGATTGCCGGCTCGTAGGCGTTTCAGTGGCTCATCCTTGCGACGTGGTGGGAGTTGTTCATGAGAGCCGTCGAGCGCGCCGGCAGAAGTGAAGCGCCGGTGAGACGACAACCGTGCACGGCTGTGTCGCGTCGCAACCACGGGAGGCGGTCCTTCCGACCGCCTCCCTGGATTGGACCGCTATCGGCGAGTTGTCGTGCCTAGGGGCCGCACTGGCCGCCGGGGTAGCTCGCAAACGTATTGCCACTCGACACGACCGTCGGCGCGTTGCCAGCGCAGGTCAGGGAGTGCGTCGAGTCGCTGTTGTTGCTCACGTCGGTGGTCTCGGGGGGAGAGTCGGCATCGAGCACGGCGGCGACGTGGCCGGTGGTGTCGTTGACCGACAGGTTGCCGTTGACCGTGTTGGAATCGACCTCCACGCCGCCGTGGTTGTCGTTGAGGGTATTGCTGGCGCCGTTCAGCGTGTTGCCACCACACCCGGCGTCGCTGTCACCGATGAGGACGGCGGACTGTGATCCGTTGATCGTCATCGTGCTGGTCACGGTGCTGTTGCACATGATGACGGAGAAGTTGTAGGTCGCAAAGAGCCCGAGTGGGTCGCCGGTGCCCGTACCGGCGCTGTTGGAGGTGATTGCGTGGACGGTACTGCCGCTGCCGATCACCACCGCGCCGCCCGGCTGCACGGTCAGGGTGCCGTTGATCATCGCCCCCTGGATGCTGCAGTAGTTGGCGCCGTTGTCGGTCCCGGGGACGAGCACATTGTTGTACACGCCGCTCAAGGTCTGGCCCGGCTGGCAGGTGACGTTGGGTGCGGTGGCGGCCGATCCCGCCGGGATGGCGAAGATGGCTGCTCCTAGCGACAGCAGACCCACAACGCTGACCGCCACAAGGCGTCTCTTCATCAGTCGCTTCCTCCCTCTCGTTCCGGCTCCCGCCCGGAAGCCCCCAGTCTTCCCTCTTCGCACCCACGACAAACCGCCCATTGGTAGACAAATCAAACGGGGTTCGTCACCGGGACGGGCTAGAGGCGCCGAGCAAGATTCGGCCACGGATCGAGGGCGGTGTACTCAGGGTTGAACTGAACTCGCCCCTCCGACACCATTCGATGTCGCCAGACATCGTGCACAGGTGTCTCGCGACATCGTTCCCGATTTGGCAGTGGTTGGTAATCGCGGCTCGGTTCGCGCTCGAAATCTCGCAGCAGCTCATTGTCGGCCGACGCGGCGCGGAAGTGGACGTCGTCGACGGCGCGTGTCCGCGACGGCTGCGGCGGCAACGTGCGGAGACCCATCGTCACGCGCCCCAGGCAGCTCGTCCTCATTCCGAACCCGAAGTCGGGTGGGGGAAAGGTCGAATAGCACCACCTCGTCGACGAGTGCCACGTTCGTGGGATCGAACCGGTCGTCCTCGAGGATGGCGACGATCTCGCGACACTGGCTCGAACTGCGGTGTCCGGACGGGCGGACGCCCTCGGAATGGCCGGTGGGACCGCTCGCACGCGATCGTCGCGGGCGGCGGCCGAGCATGACCTTCCATTTGTGTGCATCCCAATGGGCACGCGACCACGTCGCTTTCGACATCGGCGTCGATCGCGACAACGCCATCGGCGCCCTCGAGGCCTTCTTGGACGGAGCGGTTCGGCGCATCCATCGCGGGGGACGTCGTTCTGGGCGACGTCGCCGACTCGGGACCCACGCGACGCCGCTGTTGTCCAGAGCGGATTGCGTCATCGAGAATCGCTCTCGGAACGGACGTTAGGTAACGCTCGCGCGGGGTCCGGCGCACGACGAATAGTTGTCGCTGAGCCGGCGATCGCCGGCATGTTCCGTGGCCCGCCCGCCGGCGGCGTTGTTCTGGGACAGCCCGTCCGAGCGGCGACGTGCCGTCCTGCTGGGTCCGAGCGCCTGTCGCGCCGGAATCTCGAGCGCGCGCTATGTGCCGCTGTGGCCTCGCGGTGAGCTCGTGACTCGACGCCGATTGACCCCTAGCCAGGCCCGTTGAACACCGTCACCGCGGCCATCGAGTGGACGCGGCGCAGGAAGTGCTCGATCAGTGTTCGTCTGTTGTCCGGGTGTCCTGCTCCGAGGCGGCCGGCCCGCTCTTTTGGATCTCTCCCTGGACGATGGCGACCATCTGATGGGTGATGTTGTCGAGGTCGGCG
>JAFAUA010000265.1 GCA_019243595.1 Acidimicrobiia bacterium | reverse complement strand
TGTTCGGACCTGCGCTCCTTCCTTTCTCTTTGCGCGGGCTCTTTGCGCCCCTGGGCCGGCGGAAGAGTGCACCCTCGCACCGTCGCGGCGGACGTCGTTCTGGGCGACCTCGACGACTCGGGGCCACGCGCGTAGCGGGCGCTCTGTTCTTCTGAACTTCAGCAAGCAGCGGTCGACGAGTTCGCTCTGATAGTCGCCCACGAGCCGCCGGTCGGGGATGTTCTCGGGCGGGTTGTCACCCGATCTTCCGGGACACCCGCCGAGAGCGTGAGCCCGGTTTCGGATCGCCCTCGCAGTAGCTCAGCGGTGTGAGCTCCGTAGCGCTGTCAGTAACGGAGAAGGACACTTCGCGGGACGTCCGGGGACCTTCGACAGGACCTTCGGCGGTGCCGGGCGCCGGTCTGCTGTCGCCATCCTCGACCCATGGCCCGATTCTCTCGGCGCCGCTTGGGCGCCCTCACGCTCGCCGTAGCCGTCCTGACGCTGGGGCCGAGCCTGTCTCCAGTTCTGCTGGCGGCGAAGGCTGCGACTCCAAGCACTGCACCGGTCACCTGGGGCGCGCCCGGGCCGGCGACGACGCTCGTCCTCTTCGACACCACGGGCCCCTACGGGTGGCTCGGCGAGCTCAACGCCATAGGCGCCGGCAACCTCGCGACGCACTTCGGGACCGTGACAGCCGAGCCTGTGGTCAGCTACACGGCCGGGCAGGTCAACACCTTCACGGCCACCATCTACCTGGGTTCGACGTACAACGAACCGATCCCGCCTGCATTCCTCTCCGACGTGGTGTCGACCACCCATCCGGTGATCTGGGCCGGGGACAACGTGTGGCAGCTGAGCGGCGCCGCCGGTTCACTGGCGAACGCCAATTTCCAAACCAACTACGGGTGGGACCCGTCGACGACCTACTTCGACGGCGCCGACCAGGTGGCCAGCGTCGCCTACAAGGGCCAGACCCTCACCCGCAACGCGGCCGGCGGCGCCGTCCTGGCGCCGCACATCACCGCGCCGTCGGCGGTCACCGTGCTCGGCCAGGCCAACTGCACTGATACGACCGGCGTCACGGTGGCGTGCAACGAGATCGCGCAGACGACGGGGACGACGTTCCCTTGGGCGGTCCGGTCGGGCAACCTCACATTCATCGGCGAGGTCCCGTTCTCGTACCTGAACGAGCGGGACCGCTACCTGGCCTTCTCCGACCTGCTCTTCGACGCCCTGGCTCCGTCGGCCCCGGTCTCGCACCAGGCGATCGTGCGCCTCGAAGACGTCAGCCCCGGCATCAACAGCCCCGACGACCTCCGCACCATGGCCGACTACCTCTACAGCCAGAACGTGCCCTTCAGCATCGCAGTCATCCCCTCCTACCGCGACCCCCTCGGCTACGTGAACAACGACGGGATCCCCGTCCAGCAGGACATCTCCAACCTGAAGGACCCGACGATCAAGGCCTTCGACGACGCGCTGCAGTACATGCGGGCCCGGGGCGGCACCATCATCGAGGAGGGTTACACCCACCAGTACTCCAACGTGGCCAACCCCTACAGCGGCGTCAGCGGCGACGACTTCGAGTTCTACCTGGCCCATTGCGCCGCGACCTTCGGGGGGCCGCTCGATCCCAATGCGGCCGGCGGCTGCCCCAACACCGACTGGGTTGTCCAGGACGGACCCGTGCCCAACGATTCCTCAGCCTGGGCCCAAGGGAGGGCCGCCACGGGGCAGGCCATGTTCGCCCCGGCCGGCCTGCCCACCCCCGCCATCTGGCTGACGCCGCACTACGCCGCATCGCCGGTCGACTACGCCGGCATCGGCAAGGTGTTCGCCACTCGCGACGAGCGCGGCTCGTACTTCGGGGGCCAGCTCACCGGTGGGCCGGTGGACTACGGCCACCAGTTCGGGCAGTTCTTCCCCTACGTCGTCCACGACCTCGACGGCTCGACCGTCGTCCCCGAGAACCTGGGCGACTTCGAGCCCGACATGCAGAACAACAACCCGCCGCGGCCGCCGGCGCTCATCGTCGGCAACGCCCAGGCCGCGCTCACCGTGCGCCAGGGCGTCGCCAGCTTCTTCTTCCACCCCTACTACGATGTCTCGGCGCTGCAGCAGATCGTGGAGGGCATGAAGGGCCTCGGCTACACCTTCGTGAGCTCGCCCAGCCTCGTTGGCCAGGACCCCTACGTGCCTGTGCACACGACGACCGCCAGCCTGCCCGGCGCCACCGTCGGTCAGGCCTATTCCGCCATCCTCACCGCCGCGGCCGGCACCGGCCCCTACAAGTGGTCGATCACCTCGGGCACGCTTCCCGCCGGTCTGAGTCTGAACGCCGCGACGGGCGCCATCACTGGCAAGCCGAAGAGCCCCGGCAGCAGCGTCGTGACCCTCACCGTGACCGACTCCTCGACCACGGTGACGCCCGACAACAGCAAGGCGGGGATGCACTTCGCCCCGGCTCCCCAGGCGGCGACGGTCACGGTCACTATGACCGTCGGAGGTGGAGGATCTCCCCCGAGCTCCACGACCACGACCACGGCGCCCAGCGGCGGCAACGGCAGGAAGAAGCCGTAGCGCGCACCATCGTCTTTGAGTCCGCCGCACGCTGATGGCTATCGCCTGCGCCGAGGGCGTAGGCAGCGCGACGATCCCGCGACTTTCGTCGAGCGCCTCACCACCACAACTGCCGCTCGCGCTTTCGTCATCGAGTTCAGAGCGCGCCGCCAGAACACCGACGCCGCGGACGCGTCTGTAGGCGTCGATCGTTAGAAGCTAAGCATCCGAGCGAGCGATCTGGCGCGCTTGCTGGAACAAGCGCTGACCGGATGTGGGCGATCAAGAAGGGTGTCACTGCCGGCGTCCGGGACGGGCCCGCGGGCGCGGCGGCTCTGCACGTTCCGGGACGGTTGTGACGCAGAGCGTCGGCTCCGAGTGTGCTCCTCGAGGGCGCGCTCAGTGCACGGCTCTACGCAGCGTCGCGGGTGGCTCCGTTTACGTCTGTGGAAGTATCGCTCCGTGGCGGATCTCGACACGACGGCCCACGCATTCGTTGAGATGGCCCACCGGATCGTGTGGGCAAGCGTCGCCACGGTCGACCGCCAAGGGCGACCTCGTTCGCGCATTCTGCATCCCTACTGGTCCTGGAGCCAGGAACAGCTCACGGGATGGATCGCCACGTCACCCACGCCTCTCAAACTTGCGCACATCG
>JAFAUA010000026.1 GCA_019243595.1 Acidimicrobiia bacterium | reverse complement strand
AACCCGATCCCGTATCTTCCGAAGTAATGGATGGCACACCGAAGCTGGCGATCGTCGGCGGAGGGAAAATGGGCGAGGCGCTGCTCGCCGGTCTGTTGGGCGCCCAATGGGCGCACGGCGAGGACATGATCGTCGTCGAGCCCATCGAGGCCCGCCGCACGGAACTGGCGGCCACGTTCGTCGACGTCGACATCACCCCCGAGCCCATGGCGTGTGTCGGCGCGGTGATCGCGGTGAAACCCGGTGACGTCGAGGGCGCGTGCCGCGCCGTCGCCGACGCCGGCGTGCAACGCGTGCTGTCGATCGCCGCGGGTGTGCCGCTGGCCAGTCTCGAGCAGTGGTTAGGCAACGGCGTTCCCGTCGTGCGCGCCATGCCGAACACGGCGGCGTTGGTCGGCGCCGGCGCGGCGGCGATCGCCGCGGGCACGTGGGCCGGCGACGACGAGCTGGCGTGGGCCGAGAGCATCCTCGGCGCCGTCGGCATCGTCCAGCGCGTCAGCGAACCGTTGCTCGACGCCGTCACCGGCCTGTCGGGTTCGGGCCCCGCGTACGTCTTCCTTGTCGCCGAGGCGCTGACCGAGGCCGGCGTCCTCGCCGGCCTGCCGCGACCCACCGCGATTGCGTTGACCAACCAGACCCTGCTCGGCGCGGCACGGCTCCTCACCGAGACCGATCGCACCGCCGAGGAGCACCGCGCCGCCGTCACCTCCCCCGGTGGCACCACCGCCGCGGGCCTGCGTACGCTCGAAGCCCGCGGCGTCCGCAGTGCCTTCATCGAGGCGGTGTGGGAAGCCACCAAACGCTCCAAGGAACTCGGGCAAACCTGACACCTACGCCCCACCGTTGAAACTGGCAACACAAGCAACAGGGGCGTACAGTGCCAACAGGCACGGAGTAGGGAGGCAAGGGTGGAGTCCCATGCGAAGGCGCGGTTTCTGACCGTCGCCGAAGTAGCGGAACTCATGCGCGTCTCGACCATGACCGTCTACCGATTGATCAAGGCGGGCGACATGGCAGCGGTGCGCGTGGGCAAGTCATACCGGGTGCGCGAAGACGACGTCGACCGGTACCTGTCCAGCCGGTACAACGCCGCTGGCTAAGTAGCTTCGCGGGGTCATGCCCCGCTTCGACACCGTCTCGTTCCTGTCCGACTACGGGCTGAGCGACGAGTTCGTGGGCGTGTGCAAGGCGGTCATCCGCCAAGTCGCGCCGCACGTGACGGTGCTCGACATCTGCCACGAGATCCCGCCCCACGACGTGCGGGCGGGATCGCTCGCGCTCGCCCGGGCCGCGCAGTACCTGCCAAACGGTGTCGTCCTTGCGGTCGTCGACCCGGGCGTGGGCGGCGAACGGCGGGCGGTGGCGGTCGAAGGCGGCGACGGCGAGTCCTACTTCGTCGGCCCCGACAACGGCCTGCTGGCGTCGGCGGTGGCGATGACCGGTGGCGCCGGCCGGGCCGTCAGCCTGACCAACGAGGAGTACCAGCTGCCGGCGCCGGGCCCGACCTTCGCCGGCCGCGACGTCTTCGCCCCGGCCGCCGCCTACCTGTGCAGCGGCGTCGACCTGCTCGAGCTGGGCGAGCCCATCGACCCGCTGAGCCTGCTGCCCGGCATCCTCCCGCTGACGCGCGCCGAGGACGGCAAGCTCGTCGGCGAGGTGCTCTGGGTCGACCGCTTCGGCAACGTGCAGCTCAACGTCGACCCCGAGGAGCTCGCCCCCTTCGGCGACGCCATCACCCTGCGCTTCGGCGACCAGGTGCGCACCGCTGTCCGGGCCCACACCTACGACGAGCTCGGCCCCGGCCAGATCGGCCTCGTCGTCGACTCCTACGGCCTGGTCTCGGTCGCCCTGGCCCGGCGCTCGGCCTCCGACGAGCTTCGCCTCGAGGCCCCGAGCGAGGTCACCCTCGAGCCGGCCGCCGGCTAACGGGTAGACAGGCCCACCAACGTCATGCGCCGAGGAACCACCATCGCCATCGCCGCCCTCCTGGCCGCCATCCTGCTGGCGTTCGTGATCCAGTTCCTCGTCGTCGGCGCCTGACGGCTACCTCCGTTTAACGCCGCTAGAGTCCCGTCACATGGCGGGGGAGACGTCTGAGTACGGCCCGGTGCTGACCACCGCCCAGGTGGCCAAGCTTCTCGACCTCAACCCCCAGACCGTCCAGCAGATGGCCAAGGACGGCCGCCTCCCCGCCCACCGCCTGCCGGGCGCCCGCAAGTACCTCTTCTTCCTGGAGGACGTGATGGGCTTCGTGCGCCAGCACAAGGTCCGCCCCGGCGACGTGGAGGACGAAGAGGGCTAGGCCCCGTTCCTCCGAACAGCGAAGAGGAGGACGAACGCCGCCGCGTCCTCCACACTGGAGGCCGTGGACGCAGCCATCCACACCGAGGACCTCACGCTGTCCTTCGGCACCGAAAAGGCGCTGGACGGACTGACCTTTGAGGTCGACGCCGGCGAGGTCGTCGCCCTGCTCGGGCCGAACGGCGCCGGCAAGACGACGACGGTCCGTCTGCTCAACGGCCTCCTCAATCCCGATGGCGGTTCGTCGCGTGTTCTCGGCCTCGACCCCGCAACCGACGGACACCTGGTGCGCGGCCGCACCGGCGTGATGACCGAGCAGTCCGGACTCGACGAGCGACTCACGGCACGCGAGAACGTGGTGTTCACGGCGCGCATGCGTGGCCTTTCGGCGACCGCCGCCGGCAAGCACGCCGACGAGTTGCTCGAGCGCTTCGGCATCGCCGACCGCGCCAACCACCGCGTGCAGGGGTTCTCGACCGGCCAGCGCAAGCGGGTGGCGCTGGCCCGCGCCCTCCTCCACGAGCCCGAGATCCTCTTCCTCGACGAGCCCACCGCCGGCCTCGATCCCGAGGCCACGCGCGACGTGCTCGACCTGCTCGCCAGCCTCGCCGCCGAGCACGGGCGCACGGTGTTGTTGTGCACGCACTTTCTCGGGGAGGCCGGGCGTTTGTGTCAACGCATGGCCGTGCTGCACCGCGGGCGGCTGCGCGCCTTCGGCCGGCCCGACGACCTGGCGGCGCGCATCTGGCGCGGCGTGCCGGTCGAGCTCGACCTCGGCGCGCCCGCCGACGAGCGCACGTTGGCGGCCATCCGCAACGGACGGGGCGTGCTCACCGCCGCGTCGTCGCCGACGGGTGCGCGCATCGAGGTCGAAGAGCGCGCCGCCATCCCGCCGCTCGTCGCCACGCTCGTGCAGATGGAGGTGCCGGTGTTCGGCGCCGTGCCCCGGCCACCGACGGTCGAGGAGATCTACTTCGCCATCCAGGAGGGCGCGGAGTGAGCGGGCGCCAGCGAGCGAACCAATGTGGACGCGTGCCCGCTCACGGGCAGCCGCCGAAGGCGGCGCACTCGTGAGTGCGACAAGCACAGCCACCGCGCCCCGCAGGCTCGACGCCATCCGCGCCATCGCGGCCAAGGACTTCACGGCCGTGCGTCGCAGCAAGGGCGTCGTGATCCCGATGCTGGTCGTGCCGTTCATGCTGTTGGTCGTCCTGCCCCTCGGCGTCGGCCTGGCGGCGCGCAGCGCGCATCCTCCCGACGTGTCGACCATGCTTCGCGACCTTCCTGGCGGGCTGTCCAAGCCGATCCTCCACCTGCCGGCGCGCCAGCGGCTGGTCACGCTCGTCGACGGCTATCTCATCGCGCCGCTTTTCCTGATCGTGCCGCTCATGCTCGCCGCCGTCCTCGCGGCCGACGCCTTCGCCGGCGAGAAGGAGCGCAAGACCCTCGAGATCCTCCTGCACCAACCGGTCCCCGACCGCGACCTGTTCTTCGCCAAGCTCATCAGCGCGTTCCTTCCCGCCATTCTCATCAGCTGGGTCGGCTTCCTGTGCTTCGCGATCACCGTCGACGTCACGGCCTGGCCGGTGACGCATCACCTGCTCGTGCCCAGCAAGCTGTGGGCGGTCGTCATCTTCTGGGTGGCGCCCGCGGTCGCCGCCCTCGGCCTCGGCGTGATGGTGCGCGTGTCGGCGCGGGCGACGAGTACGCAGGAGGCCAACCAGCTCGGCGGCGCCGTGATCCTCCCGTTGATCTTCCTCGCCGTCGGCCAGTCGACGGGGCTGCTGCTCGTCACGTTGCCCGTCGCCATCGGCATCGGCGCCGTCGTGTGGTTGATCGCCCTCTGGCTCGTCGTGCGCGGCGCACGCCGCTTCACGCGCGACCGAATGTCGCGCACGATCTGAATGGACGAAAGGTAGGCTGCGCGGTCAATGGGGCGAGCCATCCGGGTGATGGTGGTTGATGACACCGACCACGTTCGTCAGATGCTGGCGTCGATGCTCACCCTCGACGGCTTCGAGGTCGTCGAGGAAGCGGCCAGCGGGAGCGAGGCCGTGCGCCGCATCGAAGGCGCCGACCCCGACGTCGTCGTGATCGACTACCGCATGCCGGGTATGGACGGGCTGGACACCGCCCGCACCATCAAGGACAAGCGCCCCGGCCAGCTGATGGTGCTCTACACCGCCTTCATCGACGCCGAGCTCCAGAAGGCGGCCGACGAAGCCGGCGTCGCCGTCTGCCTCGGCAAGGTCGAGGGCTTGGCCTCGCTCGAACGCGAGATCAGCCGGCTGTGCACCTCGCTCTTCTGAACTGCCGCACGCTTCTGCGCCTCGTAGTCGGCGAGCACCGCGTCGGTTTGGGCGAGCCACGCGTCGAGTCGTTCCTTGCGCGTCATCGCGTCGTGTGTCCTTCGAGGACCGCCCACTCCAGAACTTCCTCGTAGGCGGCGTCGACCAGCGTCGCCACCAGGTTGTCGCCGCCTCTCCCGGCTGCGATGCGCCGGCACTCGGGCAGCACCAGCACGCGGATGGTGCGCGTGGCCAGCTCGTCGCCGGCCAGCGCCCGCACCGCCAGGTCGGCGAACACGGCGTCGCGCTCGTCGGTCCCCGCGTCTTCCATGCGGGCCAGGAAGTACAGGTCGGTGTTCCGCTCGATGGTCAACGTCGATGCCTTCATTGCTCTCTCCCCCTCGTGAGGTCTCGAGATGAGTCTTGAAGGCGCGTGTTTCACCTCCCCTGTCCCGAGAGCTGTCACGCAGAAACTTCTGCGATTGACAGCTGTCAGGGCCGGAAAAGGGCTGCTCAGACGCCTGGCGGAGGCGGGGG
>JAFAUA010000175.1 GCA_019243595.1 Acidimicrobiia bacterium | reverse complement strand
TCGCCCTTCACCCGCAGAAGGTGCTGCGCAAGGAGTGGGCGACCGACGTCGTGCACTACGTCGTCAACAACCTCCTCACGACGGCGGTGATGCTCGTCGCCGTGGTCATTGTCGGCACCGTGCTCAAGGCGCTGGTCCCCGACTCGGTCCGCTCCGGGCTGGCCGGGCTTCCGTGGGGTATGCAGGTGACGATGGCTCTCGTCATCGCCGGCATCGGCGGCTACTGGGGCCACCGGGCGACGCACTCGGTGCCGGTGCTGTGGAAGTTCCACAAGGTGCACCACTCGATCAAGGAGATGGACTGGCTGGCTGCCGCTCATCTCCATCCCGTCGACCAGGCGTTCACCCGGTCCTGCGCGGTCCTCCCGCTCTACGCCTTGGGCTTCACACGGGCGACCTTCGGCGCCTTCCTCGTGTTCACGACGCTGCAGGCGATCTTCATCCACGCCAACGTGCGGCTGACCTTCGGGCCGCTGAAGTGGGTGGTCGGCACGCCGGAGTTCCACCACTGGCACCACGCCAACCAGCCCGAGGCCTACAACACGAACTTCGCCGGCGAGTTCCCGTGGATCGACCTCCTCTTCGGCACCCTCCACGTGCCAGACGGCGAGCGGCCCCAGCGGTACGGCATCGACGAGGACGTGCCCCAGGGGTACCTGCGCCAGCTGGCGTGGCCGTTCAGGAGTACAGCGCGGCCAAGCCCACAGCTTCCGCCTCCAGCTCCCGTCTCCTAGCTGCCGGCAGCTTTCCGAAGGGCTCGATCTCGATGCCCGTGGGAACGTGCTTCCACGTGCCGGCGACGCGGCCGTCGACGAGGAAGGTGTTGAACGACTGCGGGTTCGTGGCGTTGAAGAGGAGCTTGCGGAACTCCTCGGGCAGGATGCCGGTGCGGCGGCAGTGGGCGAGCAGGACGGCGTCCCATACGGGCAGGAACCTGACCGGCACCTCGGTGTCGAGCGCCGGGATCTTGGCGCCCTTCAGGTCAAGCAATTCGGCGCCCGTATCCGACCGGTACTCGCGCAGCTCCCGGCGCAAGCGGTCGACGGCGGCGAGGATCTGCTTGGGACTCACGCCCGCCCAACCGGCGATGTCGGACGGAGCACCGGGACCGAAGGCGCCGAGGTAGCGGCGGAGGAGGTGGTCGGCGGCATCGGCGACCGACACGTGCTTCCGCGGGATCCAGTCCTCGGCGAACAAATAGAGGTCGGCACGCCGGCGGTCCCACGTGCCGGACGGCGGCATCCGCACGAGCTCGGTCCACTGGTTGAAGGCCTCCAGCTTCACGCCGAGCGCCGCCTCGATCTCCTTCGCCTTCATCGGTGCCCGCAGCAACGCACGCAGCGACGAGACGGCAGCGTCCAACGCCGCGGGATCGTCCTTGCGGGACTGCAGCCACCACTGCTTCCGCGACTCACGGATGCCCGCCGCGAACACCCAGTAGTCGGCGGGAGTGACCAAGTGGATGGTCGACCGCAGCAGCGTGCCCTGCACGACCGTGCGATCCAAGAGCGCGGCGTCGAGATCGGCCCGAGTGAACGCAGCCATCCGCGTCCATAACCCGACGTACATCGACGGCGCGTACTGGGCCTGCAGCCCGCCCATCCGCTCGAGGACCCGGGGGATCGAAAATCGGGACCGCCGCAGCAGCAGCTGCCGATCAAGCAGCGCCAACAGCAGCTCCCGCTGGCTGAGAGTTCTCATCTAACCGGTCAGTACGTGGCCGCTTTTCTGTTGGAGTATGCCCGTACCGACAACGAGAGAGAGGAGAACGCCATGGCGGGAGTGAAGCCCATCCCCGACAACTATCCCCGGGTGACGGCGTATCTGGCCATCGACGGTGCGGGCGACGCCATCGAGTTCTACAAGAAGATCTTCGGCGCCACCGAGCGCTTCCGGATGCCGGCGCCCGACGGCCGCGTCGGCCACGCCGAGATCGCCATCGGCGACTCGGTGATCATGATGGCCGACACCCATCCGGAGATGAACTTCGTCGACCCCAAGAAGCTGGGGAACACGCCCATCAACCTGGTCGTCTACGTCGAGGACGTCGACAAGACGTTCGAGGCGGCGCTGAAGGCAGGCGCCACCGAGACCCAGGCCATCGAGGACAAGTTCTACGGCGACCGCGCCGGTCAGTTCGAGGACCCGTGGGGCCACCGTTGGGACGTCATGACCCACAAGGAAGACGTCTCCCCCGAGGAGATGCAGAAGCGCATGGAGGCCTTC
>JAFAUA010000016.1 GCA_019243595.1 Acidimicrobiia bacterium | reverse complement strand
GAGGCCGACGCCGTGTTCGACACCTGACCAGAGGTGGAGAGCGCTACGTGGGCAACGATCGAGAATGTGGCCGTGCCCACCGCGAAGCTCGAGTTGGTGCAGCTCACGTTGTTGCCCGTCGCGCCACAGGTCCAGCCTGTGGTCGGTGCGGTCTGGGTCGCAGACACGAACGACGTGCCCGACGGCAGGGCGTCGGTCATTGCCGCGTTGAGCGCGTTGACCGTGCCGCTATTGGTCACCGAGACGTTGTAGGTGATGTTGGAGCCCGGCGTCGCCGTGGTGGGGCCGCCCTTGGTGATGCCAAGCGTCGTGCGCGCCGTGTAGGTGATGGTCACGACGCCGTTGCTTTCGCGGACACCGTCTTGGCCGCTGGGCGACGTTGCCGATGTGGCGACGATCGAACCGCCGCCGCCGCCGGCGTTGGAGTCGCCGCTAAAGCTGTCACCTCCGCCGCCGCCGTTGTAGCCGCCTCCGCCGCCAGCAGCAGCCGCGCCGGCGCCGCCGCCGCCGAAGCCTCCGGTCACCGCGCCCGAGCCGGCGCCTCCTGCTGCTCCGTGGACCAAGGCCTTGCCACCGCCCGTGCAGCAGCCCTCGCCATCGGTGCCGTCAGTCAAGAGACCGCCGCCGCCTGCGCCGCCGCCGATACTCGTTTGGGACCCGTGCCCGCCGTTGCCATCGGTCCCGGGAACCCCATCCGACCCCGCGCCGTGCGAGGCATTCTTGGAGGCGCTCCCCGCCGTTCTGCTGTCGGCGATACCGTCGCTTCCACCACCCCCGGCCGCCGCGAGGAGAAGGCCGCCGCTGGTGGGCGTGCGATACACGAATGACCCACCGCCACCGCCACCGGGTGCGCCGGAAAAGCCTGGCGGCCCGTTCGCGCCGGCCCCGCCGACGACGACCCCCAGGGTCTCGCCGGGGGCGACGGAGAACTTGCCTGCAACCTCTGCTCCCTTGCCGC
The DNA here is from genome assembly GCA_019243595.1 of Acidimicrobiia bacterium. Lineage (GTDB taxonomy): Bacteria > Actinomycetota > Acidimicrobiia > Acidimicrobiales > AC-14 > CADDZP01. Next base: position 8,568 of record JAFAUA010000016.1, on the reverse strand, counting down.
CGTCCACGGCAGGTGCGTTGTTATATCCGCTTCCCCCCTGGGCGCCGGAGGCGTCGATCGTGGCCGAGGTCACGCCTGTAGGCACCGTCCAGGACTGCACGGTGTTGTCGATGAAGTTGCAGGTCACGGTCGTGACGCCGGCGGTCGTCGACGACGAGGTGCACGGCGTGGGCTGGGTGTAGGTGATGACGACGGTGCCGTCGCCGGTGCTCCCGCCGCCCTGGGTCGTGACGGCGCCGATCGTACGAGCGGGGTCGAAGTAGCCGGACCCGCCGCCGCCGCCGCCAGTGTTGCAACCGCCTCCCACCGTTCCTCCGCCGCCGGCGCCGCCCACGAATCCGCCACCGCCGCCGCCGCCAGCACCCACGCCTGCGCCACCGGACAGATGCTGGCCGCTGCCGGTGGCGGTGGTCTGGCCACCGCCTGGGCCAGGGCAGACGCCCGCGCCGTCGCCGCCCGTGGTGCCGCCGCCGGGGCCGCCGGTCTCACCATCCTCATCGCTACCGCCACCGCCGCCGCCCGCGGCCATAACCCAGCTGGTGGTGTCGGCGACGGTGCCGCTGGTACTCACGACCGACGCGCCTCCCCCGCCGCCGTCACCGTTGCCGCCGCCTGGCGAGCCGCCCGTGTGGCCGGCGCTCGCGTTTTGGCCCCTGGCGCCGACGGAGATGTCGAAGGTCGACGTCGAGCCGACAGGCACGGCAGCCACGGTGTCGCCGCCGGCGCCGCCAGAGGCTGCCTCGCCGGCGCCGCCGGCGGCGCCCTTCACGTCGAAGTGGGCGGTGAGCAGTCCGGGAGGGGGCGTCCAGGTGCCGATGCCGGAAGCGTCGTTGGCGATCGAGCACGTCACGGTGACCGTGGTCGAACCGGTCTGGGCGCACGCGCCGGTCGACGCGGCATGCGCGGAGCCGCTCGGCACCAACGCGGCGAGTCCAAGCGCGACCAGACCTGCCGCGGCGAGAGCTGCTGTGCTCTTCATCGTCCCCCCTGCGGCTCCCACGGAGCCGACCTGTAGGCGACAGAACCTAAGCACGCGGACCGACCGGAGCAACGGTGACGTGCTCCTCTTTACCGTTTGTTTACCACCGCGAACGACCGCAACAACGCTTGCTCAGCCACATGGCCGATTGCAGCGAGAGCGTTGGGGCGGCGCACATGACCGCGAGCGTCCGCTCGCCCGAGTGCCTCCGCGGATCCCGGGGCGGTTCAGCGAGGCGCTTGTTTCCATCGGGCAGCGGGTGGTTACGGGCGATGCGAACGACGAGGACGGCGGCCGTGTCGAGGAACCTCGGATAGAACTCCTCGTCGCCGAATTCCGCCTGCGGCGCGTGGAGCGCTGAGTCGAGGAGCTCCAGCCCGGACGCTTTGACAAGCGTCACGGCCTCGATCCCGGCTACGACCTCCGCGATTGTGAGTGCCTCCGCCAGGCTGAGGTATCTCACTCAGCAAGCCGGTCGAGGATCTCCTTGTCTCGGCTCGCTAGCTCGTGCAGCTTCGCCATGAACTTCTTATCCCGCTTCACGCGCATCGAGCTCGGCGCGCAGGGCATCGAATACAAGCGCGTTCACGCTGATCCCACGTCCGCGTGCTACCACCTCGGCCGTGTCGGCGAGGTCCTCGGGCGTGCGAATAGTGGCGGAGTTCGTGTCATGAGTCATGCGATCGCGACATCACCCGTGTCGTCGGGTACCGCCGCATCCGCCCCCCAGTTGCTCCAAAGATGCTCCCCGGGCCTCAGGAAATGGCCTCTGACCTGCTGTTTCGCGCTACTGGAAGGACGCCTGCAGAGCTTGTTACAGCGGTTCGATTCCGCTCGCCGCCTCGATCCTGAACAGTTCGCGCGCATTCATACCGCGACGGTCGACCGATGAGTCTGGGGTGCCGGTCGAGTCAAATGGGGCATGGCCAAGGTGCTGACTCACATGTGCATGTCGCTCGACGGGTTCGTCGCCCAGCCCGATGACAACCCGGCGGAGCTGTTCGACTGGTACTGGGGTGGCGACGTTGTCGTGCCCAGCGCCCAGGAGGACATGACCTTCAAGGTCGACCCCGCGAGCGCCCCGATGCTCCAGGAGCTCACGTCGGGCTGCGGCGCGATCGTCGCCGGCCGTCGGCTGTTCGACATCACCGACGGGTGGGGCGACAACCACCCCGCTGGCGCCCCCGTGGTCGTGGTGACCCACCGGCCTCCGCCGGAGGACGCGGGGGAGCGGTTCCCGCGGACGACGTTCGCCGGGAGCGTCGAAGAGGCGATCGCGACAGCGAAGGAGATCGCCGGCGACAAGTTCGTGACGATCGCCAGCGCCGACATCCTCCAGCAGGCGCTAAACCTCGGCCTGGTCGACGAGGTCTGCATCAGCCAGGTGCCAGTGCTCTTCGGCAGCGGCATCCGCTACTTCGGCGACCTCGTCGGCGACCACGTCATGCTCGAGGACCCCGCCGTCGTCGAGGGCGCCCGGGCGCTCCACCTCCGGTACCCGGTGCGCCGCTGACCGGGCCTGCAGCCTCACGCGAACCCGGCGCTTGTCGGTGTTTACGGCGGGGTATGAGGAACAGGTGTTTGCAGGTGCCGTCCCTGAACTGATGGACCGTCCCGAACGGGTCGACTTCGGGGCTCTCGATATCGCCTTCGATGGCACGGTCCTGCGGCCTCGCCCGTGGACCGCGATGCAGTCGATCTGGGCCGCAGAGCTCGCGCCCTCGGTCGGTCCCGGCCCGATCCTCGAGCTGTGTTCCGGCGCCGGCCACATCGGCCTGTACGCCGTGGTGCTGTCTGGTCGGCAGTTGGTCCAGGTCGACAGCGAGCCGGCGGCGTGCCGCTTCGCTCGCCTGAACGCCGACCGGGCGGGCATCGCTGACCGGGTCGATATCCGCTGCGACGACATCGCTTCGGCGCTGCGGCCCGACGAACGGTTCCCCCTCATCATCGCCGACCCTCCGTATGTGCCGAGCGTCGATGTCTCCAGGTTCCCGGAGGATCCACGTCCGGCGATCGACGGGGGGCCGGCAGGGCTGGACGTCATCCTTGCCTGCCTGGATGTAGCGGCCGGCCACCTCTCCGGCGACGGCGCCTGCCTCCTTCAAGTGCGCGGTCCGGGACAGCTGGAGGCCCTCGCATCGCTCGCCGACGCCCGCCCGCTGGTCGTTGCCGACGCCCGAGTCCACGACGACGAGCGGGCCGTCGCGCTCGTGCGACGCCAGCCGCACGCGAGTGGCAGACCGTGAACTTCCGGCTCACCCGCCGCCTCGCCCACGCCCTCGACAGCGGAACCTTCGACGGGCTCGCCGGCTGCGACGCGGCTGACGAGGCCGATCGGCTGTGCGCGCTTCTGACGATCTATGACCTCTGGCTGGAGCCGATCGAGCGGGTCGCCGGCCGGGTGCGGTTCCAGAACCATCCCGCGATCGCAGAGCTCAAGATCCGCCTCGAGGAGCCGTTCATCGAGAGTCTCGACGAGTCGTCCGCCTGGACGCCCACGACGCCGGCCGACGTGTCCGTCGACCTCCGGAGGATCGCCCGCGGAACCGACGACTCGATCTACGACTGGGTGGCAACCTCGGCTGACTGGGAGCAGCTCGTTTCCTTCCTCGCCATCGAGGGCGGCCCGGACGCCCTGTTCGACGACCTCGTCGCCCTGTGCCAGGTCGGCATTCGAGGTCTTGCGAAGGTCACCTTGGGCGCCAACTACTGGGACGAGATGGGCCAGGGCGATCCCACCCAGGTGCACACGGTCCTGCACGAGCGGCTGGTCGAGGCCGTTGGGCTGGTCGCCATCCCGCGTGACGAGCTCCCCGTTCCCGCTCTCCAACGCAGCGCCTTGAACGGCCTCTTGGCGACCAACCGCTGGCTCCAGCCGGAGATGGTGGGTGCCCTCGGACTGCTCGAGCTCCAGGCCGGCCCCCGCTGTCGCCAGGTCGTCCGCGGGCTGCGTCGGCTGGGTGCGCCCGCCGGCGCCTTTCCCTTCTACGAAGAGCATGCGAACGTGGACCCACTTCACGGGAAGGCGTGGCTCGACGACGCGGTGCGGCCCCTGGTGGACGACCATCCCGACTGGGCCGCCCGCATCGTGCGAGGAGCGCGTTGGCGGGCCGCGGTGAACGACCGCTTCTTCGCCGACGTGCATCGTGCGCTCGGTGAGCGCTCGCTCTACGTGGCCTAGATCCGGTCGACCCGACCAGCGCGCCTAGCGTCTGAGGCGTGGGGGGACGGGCGTGACTGATCTTGACTTCGTTGGCGCGTTGCACCGGGCGTTGGACGCCGCGCCGCCGTACGCGCTGCCGACCGTCTTGTCGGCCGTCCTCTCTGAAAGCGTCGGCGCCAAGGAAGTCGCTCTGTGGCTGGCCGACTACGGCGAGGTCACCCTCGAGCGCGTGACGGCCGACCTCGACCCCGACGCGAAGCCGTCGCTCCCGGTCGACGACAGCGCCGCCGGTCGTGCCTTCCTCACCCAGGCGCCGGTCGTGGTCGACGACGACAACGGCGAGCGTCTCTACCTTCCGGTGGCCGTTCGGGCCGAGCGTGTCGGCGTGCTCGAGCTCCTGTTGCCCGATTCCTCAGCCCGGGTGCGAGAGGAGCTTGTTCGGGCCGCGATGGTCGTCGGGTATGTCGTGTCCACCGCCCGGCGCTACACGGATCTGTTCGAGCGCGTGCGCCGGCGCCGGGAGCTCATCCTGGCCGCCGAGATCCAATGGGAGCTCCTTCCGGTGCTCGCCTATGAGGCAGACGAGCTCTCCGTCGCCGGCGCCTTGGAGCCCGCGCACGCGATCGCAGGCGACAGCTTCGACTATGCCGTCGAGGCCGACGACGTCCACGTCGCCATCACCGACGGCATGGGCCATGGGCTCCGTGCCGCGCTCCTTGGAACCCTGGCCGTCGCCGCCCTGCGTCACGCTCGCCGGCGCGGCCACAACGTGCTTTACCAAGTCAAGGAGGCAAGCCAGGTCGTGCACGACCAGTTCGGCGGCGACCAGTTCGTCACCGGCACCATTGGCACCATCGACATGTCGAGCGGCGTCATGCGCGTCGTCAACGCCGGTCACCCCCGGCCCTGGCTGGCTCACGGGGACGTCGTCGAGGAGGTCGAGCTCTTCGCCGACTATCCACTCGGCCTGTTCCCCGGTATCGACTACCGGGAGCAGGAGATCGCGTTGGAGCCGGGGGATCGAGTGCTGTTCGTGAGTGACGGTGTCATGGAGGCGACGTCGCCAGCCGGTGAGGAGTTCGGCAGCGAACGCCTTCGCGCCTTGATCGCCGAAACCCGCGACCAGCTGCCGACTGAAGTCGTCCGGCGTATCGCACGGGCGGTCGTGGACCATTGCCAGGTCCCCCTCCGCGACGACGCCACCGTCGTCTCCGTGGACTGGCGTCCTCGCCTCCGGCGCCGCTGACGACGCCAGGCGGCGCCGAGGGCGGCGTCAGTTTTCGTTTGCGTTGGCGTCTATCGCCCTGGCCTTCCCATTGCCGGCGCTGATCTGCACCTTGCGGGGCTTGGCCTTCTCGGCAACCGGGACCGTCACCGACAGGACGCCGTTGTCGTAGGTCGCCTCGACGCGTTCGGTGTCGAGGCCCTCGCCGAGGAACAGTTGGCGGCTGAACCGTCCCTGCGGCCGCTCGGACGCCACCACCTCCTGGCTGTCGTTCGCCTGCCACTGTCGCTCGGCCGACACGGTCAGCACGTTCTTCTCGACCGTGAGGTCGATCGACGACGTGTCGACACCGGGCAGGTCGAAGTGCACGACGAAGTGGTCGTTCTCGCGGTAGGCGTCCATCGGCATGACCGCCGGGCGCATGCGGGTTCCGAGCGCCTGCTGGGCGAAGCGGTCGAGCTCACGGAACGGGTCGGTACGCATCAACATGAATCTCCACCTCCTCAATCGCGGCCACTGGGGCCTTCACGGTTCTTATACTCCCGCCGCATTCTCCTTGACAAGAGTCGACTAAGGGTTTATTCCTGTCGCGAGCAGGATCGGAGGGAGAGGGATGGCACCCGAACCGGACGCCGGTGTGTATGTGATGTCAGTCGCGGCCGACCTGGCCGGCCTGCATCCCCAGACCCTGCGCCTCTACGAACGGCGTGGGCTGGTCGAGCCCGCCCGCACTGACGGCGGGAACCGCCGCTACAGCGAGGCCGACCTCGACCAGTTGCGGCGCATCACCGAGCTCACCGACTCAGGCGTGAACATCGAAGGCGTCCGGCGCATCCTCGAGCTCGAAGCCAGGGTCGCGGAGCTCACGGGTGCCCTCGAGCAGGCCCGGCTCGCGGCCACTGCGGTTGCCAGTCGGGCCTGCCGGAAGAAGTAGTCGGTCAGGGTCTCGCCGCCGCCCCGACGCTCGTCTGACGTCGCCGGCGCGTGAAGAACCGCTTCTCGCATCACAGGTTTCTGCTCGTCGGTGCGCGGGCAAGAGCAGGTCATGTTGGAAATTCTGTTGATCGTGTTGATCGTCGTCCTTCTGTTCGGGGGCGGTGGCTACTACTGGCGCGGCCGCGGGCGCGTCTGACCGGCCGCAGGGCCCGCAGTTGAGCGCGCACCAGCGCTCGTAAAAAAGAGATGTCGCTGGCACGGGGCGGGGGGAGGACGCCTCCAGCCCCGTGCACGGGACCAAGGCCCCCCAGCGACGAAACAACTATTGCACGTTTGGGCCGGCTCTGCTCAGCGGTAGTCGACGTTGAAGACCTGCGAGAGGCCGGTGACGTCGAACACCCTCCTGGCCACCGGGGTCACGCCCTGCAGGCGCACATCACCGCCGTGGAGACGAGCCTGGCGGCGGGCCCCGATGAGCACGCCGAGGGCGGTGGAGTCGATGAAGTCGAGGGCGGCGAGATCGATGACGACGTCGCTGCGGCCAGCCTCGATGACCTCGTCAAGGCGGTGGCGTAGGCGACGCGAGCTGAAGGCGTCCAACTCCCCGCCGAGCGTGATGAAAACGGGGGCGTCGCCCCGCACGTCGATGATGAGGCTCACCGCTGCCGCGCTCCTAGGACGAACGGTCCCCGCGATCGCCGCCGTAGCCGGGCTTGATCTCCTTGGTGCGCGCGTCTTGGCGCTGGTCCGCCGACAGCGAGCGACCCTTGTCGACCTGCTCCTCGGTGAAGGCGCCGTCCTCGTTGCGGCGCGCGTAGCGCTTGTCGCCGCTTGCGGTCTCCATCTCTTCGCGGGGCCGTGACCTCGGCATGCCTGTCCTCCCTCGTTGCCTGAGGACTACCTACCCACATTGGCCGCTCCTGACGCGACCAACCGGCGGCGTAAGGCGAGGGCGACCAGGAGCAGGAGCGCACCCAGCTCGGGCAGCCGGGGCCAGGTCGGACCGGTCGCGGCCAGCTGGGTGGCGAGCACAGCTGGGCCCTGGTGAGTGGCGGCGCCGTTGGCGGGTGGAGCGGCGGCGGGTGGCGTCCCGACGACGACAGCGGTCTGGCGGCCGGCGCCGTCCGTCGCCACGACCGAGTGCGGTCCGGGGCCGGCGTCGAGCGAGAAGGTGCCGTCGGACTTCACGGTCACAGCGTGACCGTCAACGGTGACAGTCACGGCGCGGGCCGCTTGGGGAGCGGAGGGGAGCCAGGCCGCCGTGATCTGGCTCGCGGTGGCGACAAAGGCGTCGATCCGGTTCTGATTGATAAAGAGGGTGCCGGTGGTCTTGGGATCGGAGAGCGCGGGAGTGAGACGGTCGCCGTAGACGGCGTGGGGATCGGCCAGGTCGGCCGCCTGCAGTCCCGGCAGCTGTGCGGCGAGAGTGGTCACCGCCACGGATGAAGGCGGAGCGGCCGTGCCCACCACTGTGCCGCCGCGGTCGGCGGCCGACAGCGAAGGCCGTTGGGCTGCCAAGAGGTGCGCGGCGGTCAAGGCCGTGGCCGACCCGGCCGTCAGTTGGGCGAGGAAGGGTTGGATCTCGCCCGCCAGTTCCGGCCATCCCGTGGTGATGGTCGCGGCCGCGCTGTTCTCGCGATCGAGCTCGGCGGTCAGCGCGCTGTACGCGCCGGGCCATGACGGCGTGGCGAGTGCAGCCAGGAAGGCATCCCGGCGCGGAGCAAACACAACCGATTCGTTGCGGTCGAGGCTGGAGCTGCGCGAGTTCTCGGCCAGGGCGGCGAGAGCGTCGGCCAGATGCGCGTCGCCCAACGACGCGATGGTGGACCGCCATGCCGCCTCGGGGTCGTAGGTCGCGGGTCGCGCCGTGTACCGCGCCAGAGTGCCGAGGGCGAAGCGGTTGGCGGCCGCCTCGTTCATGACGTTGGCGACGATGCCTGACACCGCCGTGGCCAGGGTCGGTGACCGGCCTTCGACAGGCCCGAGGAAGAGGCGCACCGGGTTGCCCGCGGCGTTGCCCGTGTAATCGTTGGTCGGGTAGTTGTCCCAGATGCCAACGCGCGTGCGTCCGAGGAGGCGGGCGTAGGCGGCCGCATGGGACTGGTTGATGGTGGGGGAGACGACCTGGTCGCCGGTCCACAGCACGTTGATGTCGGGGTCGAGGCCGCCGTGGCTGCGGACGGCCGCGAGGTAGGCGGTGTCACCGGTGCCCGAGTAGTCGGCCAGCACGGTGAAGAGGCGGAACGGGGCGGCCGCGGCCTGGGC
>JAFAUA010000107.1 GCA_019243595.1 Acidimicrobiia bacterium | reverse complement strand
CTGCTGCACGCGCTTCTCAGGTTCAAGTGGCGTGTCGGGCCCGACGGCGCCGCGCACGGACATGTAGTCCTCGAATCCTCCCTCGGCGTGCCGCTCCAACGCGCTCTCATGCGCCTTGAAACCGAGCTGCTGCTGGCCGACGCCGATTTGATTGGCACGGACCGCGACGAACAGCGAACGCAGGAGCAAAGGACCTTTGATGCGCTCTTCGAACTCGTGTGCCGAGTTGCAGATTCAACCGCGGTGGAATGGCGCAGTGCCCGACCGATTCGCTGAGTGGCCCGACGAGGTCGCGTTCAGCGGGGTCGAGCTCGGCGTGATCCTTGGCGCACTCGAGCGAGCCGTTGACCAGTCGTTGATGATGCGGTTGTTCGCAAGCTGCGGCGTGCTCAAGTTGTGGTCTGGCGAAAGCTCTGGCCGGAGCTCGCTGACGAGTACGACGACGAATTCGATGGAACCGAGGAGGAATAGCCTTTGAGCATGGCGATCGAAACGCTTCGGGTCCAAGAGGTCGCCCAACGTCTCGGCATTGAGTACGAGGACGTGTTCCGTCTCCTCGGGACCGGATTTCTCTATGGCCGCCCGGATCGGGAAGGCGTCATGCGGATTTCGATCAGTTCCGTCGAGGCGTACGAGGCCTCAAGCTCGGCCCCTGCCTAGAACCCGACATTGCCTTTGGCGGTCGTGGCTGCCGTATAGGGCCCCCGACGACCGCCACACTGGTCAGAGACCGGGCTAGGCCAGGACGTCTTTGGTCGAGAACCTTGCCCACGCCATGGTGGCGAACACGGCGATGTAGCCGAGCTGGAGACGGAGGTCGGCGACGATGTCGGTCCACCGCACGGGTGAGCGGAGGAGGTCGCCGAACGCCAGCCAGTGGTGGGTGAACAGCCACGGGTGGATGGCTCGGGTCTGGGGGACGTTGTCGAGCACGGCGCTCAGCACGGCGAACCCGGCGGTGGCGGCCATGGCCCCGACGGGGGCGTCGGTGAGGGTCGACACGAACAGACCGATCGACGCCAGGCCGAGCAGCGAGGCGGCGACGATCCCGGCCGCCGCGAACGTGCGGGCGATGCCTTCGAGTAGCGAGATGGTGGTGCCCGACAGCGTCACCACTTTGCCGATAGGGAAGAGGATGACGCCAGCGATAAGACCGCCCAACGCCACGGCGACCGTCGCGGCGAGACAGAACACGGCAACGGTCGCCGCCTTGGTGGCGAGGAGCCGCGTGCGACCGGAGGGCCGGGTCAGCAGATACCGCAGCGTCCCCAGGTTGGCCTCGCCGGCGATGGCGTCGCCGGAGACGACGGCGACGACCAGCGGCAGGAAGAAGGGGATGGCAACAGTGAGACCGGCCAGGGCGGCGAACATGCCGTTGTGGGAGACCTGGTCGAGGAACGTCGGCCCTCGTCCCGACGACGGTCCGCCCGACAGGTAGACGGCGAGGGCGAGGGCGGCCGGTATTGCGGCGAGAACGCCGAGCAAGACCTTCACGCGCAGACGCCGGAAGAGCGTTGCCAGCTCAGCGAGCAACATCGAAGCCCTCTCCGGTGAGGGCGACGAATGTGTCTTCGAGCGTCGGGTGAATGGCGCTGAGGCTGCGGACTCCGACGCCGGCCATGACGAGTTCGCGGTTGCAGTCCTCCGGCCGGTGGCCGTCGAGGCGAGCAAGCACGGTCGTGCCGTCGACCGTCAGCTCGGCCAGACCGAGCCGCTCCAGGATCTGTGCTGCGAGCGCGGCGTCGTCGGTTTCGACGCGCAGCTTGGTACCGCCCGCGGCCTGCAACTCGGCGATGGTGCCTTGGGCAAGCAGCTTGCCGAGTGACATCACCGCGACGTGCGAGCAGATCTGCTCGACTTCGGACAGCAGGTGACTCGACAGGAAAACGGTCGCACCCTCGGCCGCGAGCTCCTTGGTGAGGTTGCGGATCTCGCGCGTTCCCTGGGGATCCATGCCGTTGGTGGGCTCGTCGAGGATCAGGAGCTGCCGTGGACGGAGCAACGCCATCGCCAGCCCCAGCCGTTGGCGCATGCCGAACGAGTAGGCGCGCACCTTCTTGTTGGCGACGGCGGTGAGTCCGACGCGCGCGAGGGCGTCGTCGATGCGCTGCCGGCGCGTCGACCGCTGCGCGTCGGGGCCGGCGGCGTCGAAGCGCACGAGGTTTTGGCGGCCGGTCAGCCACGGATAGAACGCAGGCCCTTCGATGAGAGCGCCGACGTCGGGAAGAACGTCGCGCGCCGCATCGGGCATCGACCGGCCGAGCACCTGCCACGAACCCTCGCTGGCGTTGATCAGGCCGAGCAGCACGCGGATCGTCGTGGTCTTGCCAGACCCGTTGGGGCCGAGGAAGCCGAACACGCTGCCGACCGGGACCGCGAGGTCGATGCCGTCGACAGCGGCCATGTCACCGAAGCGCTTGGTGAGCCCGCTGGTCTCGATGGCCAGCGCCGGCGTGGTCACGACGCGCCGCTATCCGTGGGCGACGGCGGCCTCGAGGGCGCTGGCGTTGACGAAGCCAGCGGCGATCCGGCCGTCGGAGAGAAACAGCACGTTGGCGAGCGACGTGTGCAACAGGCGGCCGCTTCCCCATGCGCCGCTGACCGGCGTGCTGGCCTCGCGTAGACCAAACCCCCGCACCGGCAGCTGCACGCCGCTGGCGATGATCACCTGCGTCCAGTCGTCGCCGACGACCTTGGTGGACTCCGGCCCGCTCGCCGTCGGCATCGGCATCTCCGGCCCCATCGCCTCGCCGTGGTGACCGTGCACCCGGTGGGTCATCTTCAGCGGGCCGGCGGCGGGGTTGATCGGCTCGGGCTTCTGGGCATCAGCGCCCGCGTGGTCGCCCTTCTTGGTGAGGTCCTTGGTGGTCACCGTCGACCCCGGCGGGGGCGTGAACGAGAACGAGCCGCCGGGCTTGCTGTAGTCGATCTTGGTGAACCCGAGATCGATCGCCGGCTTGGTCTGGCCCTTGGGCACGACCGTCACCTCGAGCGGCATGCCGTTGTGGGCGTCGACGGCGATCCCGACGTGGTCGATGGTCGAGTCGGCGGAGTGCGGCGCCAGCACCAGCTCGTACACCGCCTTGTCGGCGACGTAGTCGGGCGTCGTCACTGACACATTGGTCGACGGCGTGATCTGGTCGAGCAGCTTCTTGGCCATGTCGTCCGGCGTGCGCACCGGTTCGGGAGCCTCCGGCGGCTTGGACGCGTCATTCGCATCGGGCTTGTCGGCGGGGAGGATGTAGTGAGTCACCGTGTGGCCGTCGCTCTGCCACAGCCACGCGTTCGAGCCGTCGTGGAAGGCGTCGACTTCGTTCAGTGAACCCGGCATTGACACGCGCTGGCGGTCGGGGCCGTCGACGGCGATCGTGGCCGTGTGCGTGCCGCTGAGGAAGTCGACAGGGTTGAGGCCCGTGCCCTGTTGGGCGGCGCCCTGCAGCGACGAGATGTTCGGGATCCCAAGGTCGCTGGTCAGCTGGAACGTCCCGGAGAAGGCCTGCACGTTGGACTGCTTGACCTTCGCGACGAGCTGCTCGGCCGTGATGCGGGGCAGATCCGGCGTGGCGGCTGACGACAGCGTCGGCAGGAAGGCGAGGAGGCTGATGGCTGCGGCGACGGCGACTGGGACCAGCCAACGCAGCCTGCGTGCTCGGCGGGAAGCAGGCATCTCTCTCGAGAGTATGACCCTGGAACCTGAAGATTTCGTCAGAGCCCTCAGCCTGGGAGCTGTCTGAGGAACTTGGCGGCGATGGGGGCGGCGACCTGGCCGCCGACGCCGCCACCTTCGACGAGGACGGCGAAGGCGATGTCGCCGCGGAAGCCGAGGAACCAGGCGTGGGTGGCGGGCGGGTTGCCGGGGCCGAACTCGGCGGTGCCGGTCTTGCCGTAGACGGGACCGCCGGCGCCGGCGACGTTGGCCGCGGTCCCTGTACCGGACGTGACCACGGCCCGCATCAGCTGGTGCAGGGCGTTGTCGATGCCGGGGTCGACGGGGACGGGTGACGCGGCGGCGGTCTGGGGAGGGTCGGAGACGAGTGTCGGCGGATGCCATGTGCCGCTGCCGGCGGCGGCGGCCACCAACGCCATCGTCATCGGGCTGGCGAGCACGCGTCCCTGGCCGATCGACTCGGCGGCCAGCTCGGCAGTGTCGCCAGGCACCGGGAACTGACCGGAGTCGGCGGCGAGGGGCAGCGTCCACTTGGCACCGAACCCGAAGTTGTGCGCAGTGTCGGCCAGCGCCTGTCCAGTGAGCCGACCGGACACGCTCACAAACGCGGTGTTGCACGACTTGGCGAAGTCGGTGAGGAACGGCACCGACCCCGGCGCCTCGCCCTCGAAGTTGGTGAACGGTTTGCCGCCGACGACCGCCCGCGGCGGGCAGGGGACGACGTCGTTGACCGTGAGACCGCGCTGCAACAGCGCGGCCGACGTCACCACCTTCGCCGACGAGCCCGGCGGGTAGCGGCCGGCGAGGGCTCGGTCGTAGGTCGAGTCGGCCGGGGTGTTCGCCACGGCGAGAACGTCACCGGTCGACGCCTTCACCGCGACCAACGCCGCCGGCTGCGGCGTGCCGACGAGCGCGCTCTCTGCGGCTGTCTGGGTCGCCATGTCGAGGGTGGTCCGCACCGCTTGGCCATTCGTGCCCTGGACGCTGAACAGCGTCCGAAGCGCGCGACCGTTGGCATCGACGACGTTGATCGATCCCGATGGCGTGCCCGCCAGGCGCTTTTGGTAGAGGCCCTCGAGTCCATTGAGGCCGACGTTGTCGGTCGCCTCGAAGCCTGGCCCTGCGGCCTTGAGGGCCTCGGCTGTGGCCGAGCCGACCTTGCCGAGCACGGGAAGGGCGAACGTCGGCGTCGGCGCGAGGTCGACGGTCGTCGTCTGGAAGACGACGCCTGGGACGGCGTTGAGCGTTGCCTTGACCGGGTCGAACGCCGGCCGCCGCAACGTGATCACCGGCACGAACGTTCCGGGCTTGGCGGCCGCGATCGCCGCCGTGACGCGAGCGGGATCGATGCCGGTCGTGCGCTGCAGGATCGGGACCGCGGTCGCCGGATCCACCCGCCCGGTCTCGACGCCGACGGTCACGACCGGTGTGGGCGTCAACAACGGGGTGCCGTTGTGGTCGAGGACCGGCGCCCGCGCGGGAAGCGTCCGCGTGCGCGACAGGTCCTGGCCGGACACCAGTCCCGGATACAGCACCGACGGCGACCAGGCGACGACGAAGCTGCTCTTCGCCTTTCGCAGCGTGAGCGCGCCGCTGTAGCGCCAGCGCCCCAGGCCATTGAGGTCGACGTCGGCGCTATACGTCGCCCGCGACCCGCTGGCCGACTTCACCGTGAACGCGGCGTTGCCCACGTCGAGCGTCGACCGCCAGTGCTGCAACGCGGTCTGGGCCGCCGCCGGGTTGTCGGTCAGCGCCGCAGCTGCAGAAGCTTCGCCCTTCGCCCACGCGTCGAGGAACTTCGATGCGGTCGGCTGTGAGCTGGTACCCGACGAGCACGCGGTCAGCCCGATCACGGCGACAGAGAGCACCCCCGCCACTACCACCGACGCACGCTGACCAATTCCTCGCCGGGTGATGACACTTTCATAACTCGCGCCGAGGACACTGGGCCGGTGCGTTGCAGTCGACTGCTTACGGCGACGGTCGTACTCGGCCTGGCCGCCGCCGCGTGCTCGGCCTCGGGTGGCGGCGCCAAAGAGGAGGGTTCGCCGGCGAGCGACGCAACTCTCG
>JAFAUA010000053.1 GCA_019243595.1 Acidimicrobiia bacterium | reverse complement strand
TACCTCGATGCACTCCCCGACCCGTGGTGGCGCGTCGCGGCCACGGTCGTGTGCACGCTGTTGCTTGACGACGCCGCCAAGGCCAGCGCCTTCCGTGCGACCGAGGGCACCGAGGACCTCTGGCTGGCGGCGGCACGGTGGGGCCTCGAACATCCGGCGCTGGCCGCGGCGGCGCGTGAATCGTTCGAGGCGGCGGTGGAGGCCGCGCCCCGCGCCGGCGCCGACGACGAGTCCATCGACGCGCTGGCCAGGTACTACGACCGGTATGTCGCGCGCGGCCGGTGTCCTGCCGACGACCGCCTCGTCCAGGGGATGGCGCGGTGAGCAGCGTCGCCAAGGAGCGCATCGCGTCGGAGCTCGAGTCGGTTCGCCGGCGATCGCTGGCCCTGCTCGACCCCGTCACCGAGGACGACCTGCTCCGCCAGCACTCGCCGTTGATGTCCCCGCTGGTGTGGGACCTGGCCCACGTCGGCAACTACGAGGAGCAATGGCTGCTCGGCGCCGTCGCCGACACGCGCGTGGCCGCCCACCTCGACGACATCTACGACGCCTTCCGCAACCCGCGCCGCGACCGGCCCCAACTCGATCTGCTCGGGCCGCTCGAAGCGCGCGCCTACGTCGCCGACGTCCGCGGCCGCGTGCTCGACGTACTGGACGGCGTCGAGCTAGACGATCGCCCGCTGCTCGACGAGGGGTTCGTGTACGGGATGGTCGTGCAGCACGAGCACCAGCACGATGAGACGATGACCGCGACGCTGCAGCTGCGGAGCACGGTCGAGTACCCGCTCGTGGCTGGAACCGATGTCGTCGCCGACGGCGATCGCGCGTCGCTGCCGGCCGAAGTCCGGGTCGACGGCGGGCCGTTCGTCATGGGCACCGATCTCGAGCCGTGGGCCTACGACAACGAGCGCCCGGCACACACCGTCGACGTCGACGAGTTCTGGATCGACACGACGCCGGTCACCAACGGCGCCTACATCGAGTTCATCGCCGACGGTGGGTACGCCGAGCGGCAATGGTGGACGGACGCCGGATGGACGTGGGTGCAGGAGGCGTCACTCGAGCATCCGGAGTTCTGGGCGCCCGACGGCGCCGGTGGGTGGGAGCGCACGCGGCTCGGCCGCACCGAGGCGGTCCCGGCCGACGAGCCCGTGCAGCACGTGTGCTGGTACGAGGCCGACGCCTACGCCCGATGGGCGGGCAAGCGGTTGCCGACAGAAGCGGAGTGGGAGAAGGCGGCGTCGTGGACGCCTGAGGGCACGAAGCGCCGCTTTCCGTGGGGCGACGACGAGCCGTCGGCGACGCGGGCGAACCTGTCCACGGCCGGCCGTTTCTCGCCTTCGCCAGCGGGCAGCTATCCCGACGGCGAGAGCCCGTGGGGCTGCCGGCAGATGATCGGCGACGTGTGGGAGTGGACGTCGTCGGACTTCACGGCCTATCCCGGCTTCGCGTCGTTTCCGTACCGCGAGTACAGCGAAGTGTTCTTCGGCTCTGACTACAAGGTGCTACGCGGCGGATCGTGGGCGACGCACCCGACGGCCACCCGCACCACGTTCCGCAACTGGGACTATCCGATCAGGCGGCAGATCTTCTCCGGCTTCCGCTGTGCGAGGAACGCATGACCGCGTCGATCCGCATCGATGCCTTCCTTTCAGGCGCCGACCTCGACGCCGCCCTGCGGGCCGACGTGGCGCGTGGGCTGACGTCGGTTCCGAAGGAGCTCCCGCCCAAGTGGTTCTACGACGAGCGCGGCTCGCAGCTGTTCGACGAGATCACCAGGCTCGACGAGTACTACCCAACGCGTCGGGAGAAGGAGATCCTCGTCGCCCATGCGTCCGACGTGGCCGCGACCGGGGCCGACACGCTGGTGGAGCTGGGCTCGGGAACGTCGGAGAAAACACGGCTCCTGCTGTCGGCGATGTCATCCGCCGGGCACCTGCGCGGCTTCATCCCCTTCGACGTCGACGAGGTCACACTGCGCGGCGCCGCCGAGGCGATCGCCAAGGAGTACCCCGACATCCACGTGCACGGGATCGCCGGCGACTTCGAGCATCACCTCGGACGCATTCCGGTCGAGGGCCGGCGGGTGATCGCCTTCCTCGGCGGGACGATCGGCAACCTGCCACCCGCGTCGCGAGCTGCCTTCCTGTCACAGATCGCGGACGGCATGCGCCGCGGCGACGCCTTCCTGCTCGGTACCGACCTGGTCAAGGACATCGACCGGCTGGAGGCCGCCTACGACGACTCCGTGGGTGTGACCGCCGAGTTCAACCGTAACGTGCTGCGCGTCGTCAACCGCCGTCTGGGCGCCGACTTCGACCCGGAGCGCTTTACCCACGTCGCCCGCTTCGACAAGGACAACGAGTGGATCGAGATGCTGCTCCGCTCCGAGGTCGACCAGACCGTGCACGTGCCCGCCCTCGAGCTCACGGTCGAGTTCGCGCAGGGCGAAGAGATGCGCACCGAGATCAGCGCCAAGTTCCGCCGCTCGCGCGTCGAGTCCGAGCTGGCCGACGCAGGCCTGCGGCTCGTCCAGTGGTGGACCGACACGCACGAAGACTTCGCGTTGTCGCTGTCGGTTCGCGCCGATCGCGACTAGCAACCAGCGTTTGCGTGGTCCCCCTCAGTGGGTACGCCTCGCGTGCGGGCCGAGGGGCCCGCGAGGAGGCAACCAACGTGGGTATCGGAACCAGCATCTTTCTTATCGCGGTGGGAGCGATCCTCGCCTTCGCAGTGAACATCCACACCAACGGCGTCGACTTGCAGACGGTCGGTGTGATCCTGATGCTCGTCGGCGTCATCGGCGTGATCCTCTCGGCGATCTTCTGGAACAGCTGGGGCGGCTTCGGCGGCTACCGCCGCACCGCCGTGTATGACGACGGCCCTGTGGTGCGTCGTCGCCGCGTCGTCCAGGACGACGTTCTGTAAGACCCGCTCTCAGCGGCGGAACGGGCGGCGCCACACCGGCAGCCGCTCGACCGCCGCTCGGGCGATGCCCGGTAGCCGGCTCGACGCGAGGCGCGTGATCCGGACACCACCATCGTCGGCGGTGATCGACGTCGCCGTTGTGACGCCGGCCCGCTGCTCGACCCGATAGCCGGGCCCCGTTTCGTCGACCGGTTCGACATCGTCGGCCGACGCAGCCGTCGTCGTGTTCAATGAGGCGGCGGGGAGCACGGCGGCGAGGACCGCGAGCCGCCGCTCGGGCGTCAGCTCAACGGTGGGCCAGCCCGGGGCGAAGGCCCGCCCGCGCCGCGCGTTCAGAGCCCGCCGTGCTGCGTCGACGGCACTGTTGACGGAGACCTCGGAGAGGAACCCGGGCGCCGCGACCGCGTCGCCCGCCAGGAAGAGGTCGTCCCCCTGCACGACCGACGGCCGGTCGCGCCACGTCGTCCCCGGCGGATCGACGGCACCCGTCGCGTCGACAACGATCTGCGCTCGCCGCCACCCGATGGCGTCGCGCCAGCCAGGGAACCCGACGTCGAGGCCGTCCTCGATGCGAGCGACGCCCTCGGCAACGCCCACGTCCGGTGCCACTCCCAGCTGCGCCTGGATCAGGTGGCCACCTTTTCCACCGAGCGCATCGGGATCGACCGCCGTCTCCCGCTCGATCATGCAGCAGGTCGCGAGATCGGAGCGGACGTCGGCGATGACCGCGGGCCAGCCCCGGTCGGACGTGGTCGCCACGTCGAGGAGCGCGGTGCGGGCGCCGGGCCAGCTCAGGCCGCGATCCAGAACGCGGGCGGCGGCGGACAGCTTGGTGGCGATGACGGTCGGGGCGTCGGGCAGGGTCTGCGGCATCACCCGGTCGTCGAGCTCGATGTGCACGCCGAGGGTCCGGGCCCGCGCCGCCAAAGCATCGACGAGCGAGAGCCAGCCACCGGAGATCCAGCGCACGCGGTCCGCACTCAGGAACGAACGCCGGTAGCGCTCCCACATGAAACGGGCCGACAGTGCGCCCGGGTCGTGGTGGTAGGTGATGAGACCGCCGAGGCGGCAGAGCAGGTCGGCCGTCGCCTCGCCGAAGGCATTCCCGGCCCACGCGCCGAACGTCTCGTCGACAGGCGCCTCCCGCCGCAGGACCGTCGGCAGCAGCTGCACCGCCTGCCGGATCGGGAACTGGGTGCCCCGATCGTCGAGCATGCGGAGCCCGCGCACCATCGGTCCGCGCATCGACACGTCGATTCGCTGCTGACGGAGCCAACGCACGAGGGCCCCGTCGGTGAACACCACGTGCGGACCGAGGTTCACCCATGGCCGCTCGGCGCTGCCGACGGCGCGCCCACCGAGGCGCCCACCGGCTTCGTGGAGCACCACCGGCGCACCTCCCTCGGCCGCGGTGATTGCAGCAACGAGTCCGGCGATACCTCCGCCGACGACATGGATCGGCCGCTCGCTCTCGCTCATCACGCCTCCCTCCACTGCTCGCGGAAGCTCTCCCGTGCCCGATGCAGGCCGGACTTCACCGTGCCTTCGGGCGTCCCCAGCAGCTCGGCCACCTCGTGCTCGGAGAGGTCCTCGAGATAGCGGAGCACGAGGACGGCACGACGACTCGGGGACAGCTTGGTCAACGTGTCGCGTATGTCAACGGCGGTCTCGAAGTCGGGTACGACGGCGACCTCGGGGATGTCGGCAACGGCGACGGCCCGGTCGCCGGTCGCGGCGCGCAACGCCTCACGGACGGCGATGCGCCGCACCCAGCCACGGAAGGCCGCCGGTTCTCGCAGCGTCGGCAGGTTCTTGAGCACTGAGATGAAGGTCTCCTGCATGGCGTCGTCGCCCTTGTCGAGCGCAATGGATGAGCAGAGGCGGCCGACCCACGGCGCCAGCTCGGTCAGGAGGGCGTCCATGGCGAACGGATCGCCGCCCTGGGCGGCCCGGACCTGGTCCTCCACGGTCAAAAAGAGTCGCGTGGAACCTCGAAAGGTTCCACCGCCTCTTCAGAACATGCGTGCACACCTCACCATCGTCGGCGGCGGCCTCGGCGGCCTCGTCGCCGGAATCTCCGCCCGCGAGGCCGGCCTCGACATCACCATCCTCGAGTCCCGCAACGAGCTCGGTGGCCGAGCCCGGACCGCTGCCGGGGCCTACAAGGCCAACTGGGGACCCCATGTCATCTACGACGACGGGCCGCTGTGGGCATGGCTCGACCAGCGCGGTCTGGCGCGGCCCGCGGCTCGGGCGCCGTGGACGTCGCGCATCGTGATGCGGGTGGACGGTCGGGCGCGGCGGTTACCGCCGGCGCGTCTGTTGCGCGGCCTCCTTCGGTTGCGACGCTTGGACGCACCGGTCGATCTTCCGTTCGCGGAGTGGGCCACCTCGCAACTCGGTGATGCCGACGTCGAGGCCCGCATCG
>JAFAUA010000568.1 GCA_019243595.1 Acidimicrobiia bacterium | reverse complement strand
GAACATGGTCGTTCCCGTCGCCCACGCCTCGGCAAAGGGGGCGGCCTCGCCGGCGAGGTAGCGAGCGTCGAGCTCGGCGAAGGCGGCGTCGAGATCGACCAAGTCGAAGGCCAGAACCTCGAGGCATCGTCCGGCGGAGTCGAACTCGTAAATGGCAACACAGTCGAGTTCACCGCTCGCACCTCGAAAGACGTGAGCGAACATGGCGAGTCGGTCACCCCGCGTCGCCAGCGGCACGGCGTCGACCTCGGTCACCCCGGCGGTGCGCACCGAACGCGCATAACTGACGACGGCGGCCCGCCCTTCGTGCCGGTTTGCGACCATTCGCCGCCGGTCGTCAAACACTGCGTTGGGTGCGACAGCAGCTGCGAACGCATCCCAGTCGTCGGCCAGGACCCGCTCGAACCACAGCGACACCCCACGAGTGGCAGTGTTGGCCAGGTGGTCGACCGGCGTTGATCCGCTGAGCTCGTCGAAGCGCTGCATCGCTTCTTGCCGGTTCTCGGTCGGGTAGACCTCAAACCGGGAGAGGCGTCCGTCGCGGACAGCCCAGACCGAAATCGTGTGGGCCTCGACGTCGCCGCCCGAGGTGTTCGAGCCAGACCGCTGCTGGACACAGAGCACGGCCGTGTCGCTGGCCCGCAACACGGCGAGGGTCCGCAGGGTGACGTCGGGCGCCAGCTCGACCAGGGCACGAAGCGACCTGAGATAGCCCTCGCCGTCGTGACTGCCGATCCCCACCGGGCGGTGGTCGACATAGCCGAAGTCGTCGGTGGAGCTTTCCCGCAGGGCTTGCCAGTCACGGGCATTGAACCCTCGGACGGCGGCCGTCACCGCCGCCCAGGCGTCGGAAAAGGGGGCGGCCTCGCCGGCGGCGTAGCGAGCGTCGAGTTCCGCAAAGGCGGCGTCGAGGTTCTCGGGATCGAAGACCGTGCCGCCACGGAAAGACCCCTCGGCTCCGAACTCCCAGACATCGAGGACTTCGGTTTCGGCGTCCGGACCACGGGCGAGCTCACGCGTCAGGACCAGGCGTTCGCCCCGCGTGGCCAGAGGCGTGACCTCGACGGCGACGACACCCGCGCCTGCGATCGACCGCGCGTGGGCGCTGACGGCACCGTGTCCCTCGGCCCGAAACTGGGACAGCCGCCGTCGGTCGTCAATGACAGCGTCGGGCGCTGTGATGGCTGCGAGGTTGTCCCAGTCGCCGCTGACGATCCAGCCCCAGGAGCGGCGCGCCCCGCGGAGGGCCTCGTTGTCGAGGTAGTCCGCGGCGGCCGGCGCCGTCAGCTCGTCGAACCGGGTGAGGGCCTCGTCGATCTGCTCGGGCAGGTACCACTCGCAGCGGTGCAGGAGCCCGTCGTCGCCCGCCACACTGAGCGCCAGCACCGGGATCTCGACCAGTCCGCCGTCGGCGGCATGGCCCTCGGAGACGTGCTCGATGAGACTGACCCGCTCGTCGAAGCCGAGGACCTCGGTAATGCG
Organism: Acidimicrobiia bacterium; assembly: GCA_019243595.1. Classification (GTDB taxonomy): domain Bacteria; phylum Actinomycetota; class Acidimicrobiia; order Acidimicrobiales; family AC-14; genus CADDZP01. The sequence goes on along the minus strand of JAFAUA010000568.1, from coordinate 813 downwards.
CCACCCCATATCGCCACTGAGGTCGCGCAGGGCCGCGCCCGCGCTTCGGATCGCGTCGCGCCCGTGGAGGGCGGGCCGGCGGTCGATCAGGTCTGCATCGTCGCTCCACCGGGCACGCCGGTTGCGGAACACGGTGGCCATTGCTTCGCGGTCCGCTCGGCGATCGGCGGGGAGCTCGTCCTCGGCGTGGAGCTCGACGAGCCGGGCGACGGCCAGGTTGAGGTCGCCGACGTCGAACATTTCGGTACGAGTAGCGCGGCCGTCCGCACCGACGCGCACCACCTGCAGGAGCGCGTCCTCGATCGGACCGGTCGAGGTGGAGCTGGGCGGGTCTCCAACCCGGTAGGAGGAGCGCAGGAGGGCGTGACGATCACCAAGGGTCGCGATTGGCTCGTTGTTCCACGTACCCCGTCCGCCGGCGGCCAGACGCCGCAGGCTCTCGACCCACTGCGCCCGGTCCATCTCGAAGTGCATGCGGTGGTCGACGTAGACGTAGTCCTCGGCGACGGCGGCGACCGTGGCCTCCAGACGCGCCGCGTCCAACGGTCCGCTGATCACTGCGGCAGCGGTCGTCGCCAAATTCGGGCGGAGACGGCGGCGCGGCTCGGGCGGCCGCTCGGGCGAGATGAGCTCGTCGAAGCGGGCCAGGGCCTCGTCAACCTGCTCTGGCGCGTACCACTCGCTCCGGCAGAGGCGGCCGTCGCCGTCCCATTGGTTGAGTCCGAGGACCACGATCTGGACGGAACCGCCCTCCTCGGTATGGCCGTCGGAGGTGTACTCGCAGATGAGCCCCTCCTCGCTGAGGACGAGGAC
>JAFAUA010000591.1 GCA_019243595.1 Acidimicrobiia bacterium | reverse complement strand
TGGAAGTTCTTCTCGTCCAACGCCCGGACGGCGGCCTTCCTGATCGTGATGGCGGTCACCAACCCGGAGATCAGCGCCTACCAGGGGATGTCGATGTTCCTGGTTCCGACGGACACGCCCGGCGTGAACATCGTGCGCAACCTCGGGTCGTGGGGCGAACCGCTGAACGAGGGCTCACATGCGCTCGTGCACTACGACAACGTGCGCGTGCCCGAGTCGGCGTTGCTGGGCGGCGAGGGCCAGGCCTTCGCTATCGCCCAGACTCGTTTGGGCGGCGGACGGATTCACCACGCCATGCGCACCATCGGGCTGGCGCAGAAGGCGCTCGACATGATGTGCGAACGGGCGCTGAGCCGGGAGACGCAGGGCAGCCTGCTGGCCGACAAGCAGTTCGTGCAGGGGTTCATCGCCGATAGCTACGCCCAGCTCGTGCAGTTCCGCTTGTTCGTGCTGTACACGGCGTGGGAGATCGACAAGTACAACGACTACAACCGGGTGCGAAAGGACATCGCCACCGCCAAGGTGGTGATGCCGAGCGTCCTGCACGACATCGCCTGGCGAACGATGCAGGTGCACGGCGCCCTAGGGATCACCAACGAGATGCCCATCTTCGGGATGATCCAGAACGCGGCGGCCATGGGTCTGGCCGACGGCCCGACCGAGGTGCACAAGGTCACGGTCGCCCGCCAGCTGCTCCGTGACTACAAATCCACCGACGGGATGTGGCCCACCGAATGGATCCCCAAGAAGGTCGAGGAGGCCAAAAGCAAGTTCTCGCACCTCATGGAGCTGGAAGTGGGGAACCTGTGATCGATACCGAGCGGCTGACCCGCTGGATGGACGACGAGGGGCTGCCTGGGAAAGGCGAGCCGCTCGAGACCAACTTCATCGCCGGCGGCTCGCAGAACGAGATCTACGAAGTCCGACGGGGCGAGCTCCACGGCGCCCTCCGCATCCCGCCGCCGTCGGCCCCCGCCGACCGCGACGAGGGGATCTGGCGAGAGTGGCGTATCACCGAGGCCCTCGACGGCACCGACGTCCCCCACACGCCGGCCATCGCCGCCTGCAAGGACAAGGACGTGCTCGGACGAGCCTTCTATCTGATGGGCTTCGTCGACGGCTGGTCACCGATGGGGCTTGAGCAGCCCGACGGCACGCGCCCGTGGCCCGAACCGTTCCTCAGCGACCTCGAGGCTCGCAAGGGGCTGGGGGTCCAGCTTGTCGAGGGCATTGCCCTGTTGAGCAAGGTCGACTGGCGGGCGCGAGGTCTCGGCGACGTCGGCCGCCCCGACGGGTTCCACGAGCGCCAGGTCGAGCGGTGGTCGACGTTCCTCGAGCGATTCAAGGGACGGGGTCTGCCCGGGTTCGAAGAGGCGAAGGCGTGGCTGCAAACCCATCGGCCCATCGACTACATCCCCGGCATCATGCACGGCGACTACCAGTTCGCCAACGTCATGTTCCGACACGGCGCACCCGCCCGGCTGGCGGCGATGGTCGACTGGGAGATGGGCACGGTGGGCGACCCCAAGCTCGACCTCGCCCACGTCGTGCAGAACTGGCCCGCCGACACCATGGCCGAGGAAGCCAAGACCAGCGGGTACGTCGACCTCTACGGCATGCCGTCCAAGGACGAGCTGGTGGCGCGCTACGCCGAGGTCTCGGGCCGGCAGGTGGACGACCTCGACTACTACGTGATCCTCGCCAAGTGGAAGTTCGCGATCGTCCTCGAGCGCGGCTACCAGCGCGCCGGTGACGACCCCAAGCTGCAGAGCTTCGGCCGCATCGTGCTCGAGCTCATGCAGGGCGCGGCAGATCTGGCCGAGAGCACCGACTACGGGCGCTGACGCGCGGCCGCCGACGCGTCAGGCGACGTCGGCGCCGACGTAGCTCTTGAAGATGTCGCCCTCGTCGACCTCGCTGGTCTCGCCCGCGAAGACGATCTGGCCGTGGTCGAGCAGGAACACGAAGTCGGCGATAGCCAGGGCCCGAGCGACGTACTGCTCGACCAACAGCAACGAGGCGCCGCCCTCGGCGATGCGGGCGAGGAACTCGAAGATCTCGTCGACGATCTTGGGTGCCAGACCGAGCGATACCTCGTCGAGCAGCACCAGCGACGAACTGGTCACATAGGCGCGGGCCACGGCCAGCATCTGCTGCTCGCCGCCGCTCATCGTTCCCGCCCGCTGGCTCATGCGCTCACCGAGGCGGGGAAACGCTTCGACGGCGCGCTCGAGCGCGACGCCTTCCTCGCCGGGCCGGGCCTGGAGGAGGATGTTCTCCCGCACGGTCATCGAGCCGAAGATCCCGCGGCCCTCGGGAATGTGGCAGACGCCGTGGCGGGCGAACACGTCG
>JAFAUA010000499.1 GCA_019243595.1 Acidimicrobiia bacterium | reverse complement strand
GGTACCGATCGCCAGCGTTGCACCCGCGGGCGCGGCATCGACGGCCTTGATGATGTAGTCGGTCGAGCCGACCTGGTCGGCGAGCTCGACGACCTCGTGGGCGCATTCGGGGTGGACGACGACCTCGACGCCGGGGTGCTCGGCCCGAGCCGCCTCGACGTGCTGCACGCGGAAGCGCTGGTGCACCGAGCAGTGGCCCTTCCACAGCAGGAACGTGGCCTCCTTGGCATCGACCTCGTCGAGACCGCCGAAGTCTCGCTTCGGGTCCCAGACCCGCATGTCGCCGGCGCCGAACCCGAGATCAAAAGCCGTGTTGCGGCCCAGGTGCTGGTCGGGGAAGAACAGCAGCTTGTCGCCGCGCTCCAGCGCCCAGGTGATCACGGCCCGGGCGTTAGACGACGTGCACACGGCGCCGCCGTGACGCCCGACGAAAGCCTTCAGGGCGGCGCTGGAGTTCATGTAGGTGATCGGCACCAGGCGGTCGATGTCGATGACGCCCTCGAGTGACTCCCACGCCTCCTCGACGGCGTCGAGGTCGGCCATGTCGGCCATCGAGCAGCCGGCATTCAGGTCCGGCAGCACGACCTGCTGGTGGTCGGCGGTGAGGATGTCGGCCGACTCGGCCATGAAGTGCACGCCGCAGAACACGACGTACTCGGCCGAGGAGTTGTCGGCCGCCATGCGGGAGAGCCCGAAGGAGTCGCCCCGGGCGTCGGCCCAGCGCATCACCTCGTCCCGCTGGTAGTGGTGGCCAAGGATGAACAGCCGCTCGCCCAAGCTCGCCTTGGCGGCGCCGATCCGGGCCGCGAGGTCGTTTGGGTCTGCGCTTGTGTACCGCTCTGCGAGCGGTTCCTGCACCCGGAACATTTGTGGAGTCGCCCCCCTGTTGAGGAACTCCGATTGACGGCCGGTGGGGACAGCCTGGTCGCCCATCCACGGGGTTGTCGGCCTCGGAGCTGATATGTCGCCGGATACCAGGCCGGCGTTGCCCAGATTGTAGATCCGGGGAGCGAGAATGGAAACGTGACCTTGGTCCGCCCGCCGGCCGGGACCATTCCCGACGCCCCCGGCTCCTACCAGTTCAAGGACAAGGACGGCCGCGTCATCTACGTGGGCAAGGCCAAGTCCCTGCGCTCCCGCCTCTCGAACTACTTCGGGAACCCGGCGTTGCTGCTGCCGCGTACGGCCCAGATGGTGGCGGCCGCCGAGACCGTCGAGTGGATCCAGGTCCGCAACGACGTCGAGGCCCTCCTCCTCGAGTACAGCCTCATCCAGCGCCACAAGCCCCGGTTCAACATCCGCCTGCGGGACGACAAGAGCTACCCCTTCCTGTCGATCACCCTCGACGACGAGTGGCCCCGGGCGATGGTGATGCGGGGCCAGAAGCGCAAGGGCGTCCGCTACTTCGGGCCCTACGGCCACGCCTATGCCATTCGCGAGACGCTCGACCTCCTGCTGCGGACGTTCCCGGTCCGCACCTGCTCGGACAACAAGTTCAAGCACCACCACCGCCTCGGGCGGCCGTGCCTGCTCGGCCACATCGAGAAGTGCAGCGCCCCGTGCGTCGACGCCATCGACCACGCCGAGTACGACCGCCTGGTCGCCGAGCTCATCGAGTTCCTCGACGGCGACACCGCACCGGTCGTCCGCCGGCTCGAGGAGCAGATGCAGGAAGCGGCCGGCCTCCTCGAGTTCGAGCGGGCCGCCCGCCTGCGCGACCGGCTGGCCAGCGTGCGCAAGGCGATCGAGAAGCAGGCCATGGTCACCGAGCGGCCTGAGGACATCGACGTCGTGGGCATCGCCGGCGACGAGCTGGAGTCGGCCGTGCAGGTGTTTTATGTGCGTCGCGGCCGCGTCGTCGGGCGCAAGGGGTTCGTGCTCGACAAGGTCGAGGACGTCACCGACGCCCAGCTGGTCAGCCACATCCTCGAAGGCCTGTACACCGAGGCCCCGCCGCTCGGCATCCCCAAGGAGGTGCTCGTCCCCGTCGACGCCGACGACGTCGAGTTCTACGAGGAGTGGCTGAGTGACCTTCGAGGTTCGAAGGTGCACGTGCGCGTCCCCAAGCGCGGCGACAAGCGCGGCCTGCAGACGACGGTCGAGCAGAACGCCAAGGAGGAGTTCGTCCGCCACCGCCTCAAGCGGGCGTCGGACCACAATGCCCGGGCGCGGGCCCTCAACTCCCTGCAGGACGCCCTCGACCTGCCGTGGGCGCCGCTGCGGATCGAGTGCTTCGACATGAGCCACATCCAGGGCAGCGACTACGTGGGCTCGATGGTCGTGATGGAGGACGCCCTCGCCAAAAAGAGCGACTACCGGCGCTTCAAGGTGAAGACGGTCGAGGGCAGCGACGACGTCCACGCCATGGAAGAGGTGCTGACCCGGCGGCTCACCGCGTTGCTCGTGGAGCGCGAGAAGCCGTTGGAGGAGCGCCGCCGCAGGTTCTCGTACCCGCCGAATCTGCTCCTCGTCGACGGCGGCAAGGCCCAGCTCAACGTGGCGGTGCAGGTCGTCGAGGAGCTCGGGCTGGGCGAGGAGATCGCGGTGGCGGCGCTGGCCAAGCGCTTCGAGGAGGTCTACGTGCCGGGAGAGGCCGACCCGATCCGCATCCCGCGCCAGTCCGAGGCCCTGTACCTCCTCCAGCGGGT